>NZ_CALXNG010000040.1:0-14927 GCF_944389695.1 Candidatus Parakkermansia intestinigallinarum | reverse complement strand
CTCTCCTTGCCCGACAACCCGCATGATTACTGCATCCCTTTTCCCCCCTGCTCAAACTTTGGGACAGGTGTGATTTTTCTGCCGAGATTCCGCCCCTGTGGCGGCTTCGTCGACGGCGGCAAAGGCATCCGAGCACCGTTTTGAACTTGCCAAGGGCGGCAGGGGAGGGTAGAATGGCGGCGCTTCGACCGCCGAGCCTTCGCTGCGCTGCGGTGGCTCTTCTCATCCTTTGACTCGAACGCTGACGTTTCCTCATGAGTGCTGAAAAACCGGAGAGTGTCGACCTGCGGGCCGCCGAGATACCGCGGCCCGAGGGCTTGGTGATGCCTCAGGCTCCTCCGGTGGAGAAGAGCTTGCTCTCGATGATGACGATCGACCCGACCAACATCATCTCGCGCTGCATCTCCGACGGCATGACCGGCGATTACTTCTACGTGCCGGCGCACCGCCTCCTCTGGGATGTTTTCCGCCAGCGCTACGACAAGGGGCTCTCCGTCGATGTGACGTCGGTGGCGCAGCAGCTCGATGATCAACGGACGCTGGAGGCCGTGGGCGGCCACGCCGGCCTGATGGAGGTTTTCTCGTATGCGACGACGACGGCACTCTACGAGCAGCATTTCGAGATTCTCAAGGAGAAATACATCCGCCGCTCCATCATCCTGACGGCCAACAAAGCGACGGATGCCGCCTACCGACAGGAGGGTGAAATCGAAGATTTGCTCGATCAGACCGAGCAGGACGTGTTGCACATTCGCCAGAGTGCGACCAAGGGCGCGGAATGGAGCCTTAAGGAGGACATCCGCCGCGCGGTGGACAATCTGGAGCGCATGATGATTTCCGACGGCGACATCCTCGGCCTGCGCACGGGCTTCGAGAGGCTGGATCGCATGATCAACGGGCTCAAGGGCGGCGAGCTTTTCGTCATCGCGGCGCGTCCGTCGATGGGCAAGACCTCTTACCTGCTCAACATCATTGAGCACATTGTGCTCGATGAGAAGAAGCCCGCGCTCTGCTTCTCCTGTGAAATGCCCAGCGTGCAGCTCGTCGAACGCCTGCTCTACGCGCGCAGCGGCGTGAGCAAGCAGCAGCTGCAAATCAACAAGGGACACATCCCGCAGAAGGACATGAAGTGCCTGCGCGACGCCATCAAGGAGCTTCAGGTCAGCAAACTCATCATCGACGACACGGCCGCCATTTCGATTTCCGAGCTTCGCGCCAAAGCGCGGCGCGTGCAGCGCGAGAATCCCGAACTGGCCGTCATCGGCATCGACTACCTGCAGCTCATGCGCTCGCACACGAAGCAGGCGCAGAACAGCCGCGAGCGTGAAATCGCCGAAATCTCGGGCGGGCTCAAGAGCCTGGCCAAAGAGCTCAACGTGCCCATCGTCGTGCTGGCTCAGCTCAACCGCGGCCCGGAAAACCGCACGGGGCGCAACAAGGGCACGCCCCAGATGAGCGACCTGCGCGAATCGGGCGCCATCGAACAGGATGCCGACATGATCGGCCTGCTTTATCGGAAGCGCTACTACGCCGAGACGGAGGAGGAGCGCGAGGAGATGGGCGACGACGCCATGCTCATTCTCGCCAAGAACCGCAACGGCCCCACCGGCGATGTGCCGCTTTCCTTCCGCGCCGAGCTCATGCGCTTCACCACCCGCGTGGTCGCCGACAACGAGGAGGACGAGGGCTGAGCCGCGCGTCCCCGGCGCCGACTCGTTCCGCGCCGCCGTCGATGCCCCCGCATCGGCACCGCCGCGCTCCCCGCAAGCACAGCCGAACTCTCCGCAAGCACCGCCGCACTTTCCGCAGACACCGCTGTATTTCCCGCAGACTCCTCCGCACTCAACATCAGGACATCACCATGGCTTCACCGCAACAGACCGATATTTGGATTCAACGCGACCTCGCCCACTGCTGGCACCCCTTCACCCCTCAAGCTCTCTGGGGGAAGGAGGCCGAGATTCTCATGATCGAATCGGGCAAGGGCGTGTGGCTGACGGACACCCTCGGCCGCCGCTACCTCGACGGCAACAGCTCCATCTGGGTGAACATTCACGGCCACTGCCACCCGCATATCGTCGAGGCCATCCGGCGGCAGGCCGGCATCATTTGCCACAGCAGCTACCTCGGCTTTGCCCACGGCTTGGCCAGCGATCTCGCCACGCGCCTCTGCTCCTACTTCCCGAAGGACACGCTCACGCGCGTCTTTTTCTCCGACGACGGTTCGACGGCCATCGAATCCGCCCTCAAAATGGCCTTCCAGAGCCGCGTTCAAACCCCGGGCGAAGAGCATCGGCGCCACTTCGTCGCCTTCAGCAACTGCTACCACGGCGACACCATGGGAGCCGCCTCGCTGGGCGGCGTCGGCACCTTCTTTGATCGCTTCAAGGGCTTCGGCATCGAGGTGACCCACGTGAACAGCCTCGACGAACTCCGCGCCCTGTCGCCCGAGTTCATCCGCAGCGTCACCGCCGTCATCATCGAGCCCGTCATTCAGGGCGTCAACCGCATGACTCCCTGGCCGAAGGGGCTGCTGCGCGACCTGCGGCGCTTCTGCGACGAGCAGGGTATCTACCTCATCTGCGACGAAGTGATGACCGGCTTCGGGCGCACGGGCAAGCTTTTCGCCTGCATGAACGAAGGCGTCATCCCCGACTTCCTCTGCTGTGCCAAGGGCCTCACCAGCGGCTACACCCCGCTGGCCGCCTGCCTGACCACCGAGGCCGTCTTTGACAAGTTCATCGGCGCCTGCAGCGAGAACAAAACCTTTTACTACGGCCACAGCTTCACGGCGCACCCCATCGGCTGCGCGGCGGCTATGGCGAGCCTCGACGTTTTTGAGAACGAGAGGGTGCTCGAGAATCTGCCGCCCAAGATGCAGCTTCTGGCCGAGCTCGGTGCCGAACTGGAGCGCAACAACCCTTGGGTCAGCGCCGTGCGCTCCTGCGGCATGATTTTGGGTATCGACGTCGCACGTGCGGACGGCACGCCCTTCGCGCAGGATGACCGCGCGGGCGAAAAAGCCTGCATCGCCATGCGGCGGCACGGCCTGCTCACCCGCCCGTGCACGCACGACACCATCGTCCTGATGCCGCCTCTCTGCATCACTGAAGAGGAGATCCGCTTCGCGCTGCGCGCCATCGACGCCGGCATTCGCGATGCGCTTCCTGAATTATGAGCTTGATTTTGCGCGGGGCTCTGGCATACTGAAGCAACATGGCAGTCATCTTCATCACGAAAAAAGACGGCTCGCGGCAGAAATATCGCCTGCCGAGCGAAGCCGACAGCGTCGTAAGCATCGGGCGCTCGGACGACTGCCTCATCAGCATGCCCGACGTTCTGGGGCTTTCCGGGCGCCACTGCCGCATCGAGGGCAAGGGAGGCGAGTACACCATCATCGACGAAAATTCGACCAACGGCACCCTTTGCAACGGTGAGCGCATCGAGAGCCGCATCCTGCGGCGCGGCGACGTCTACCGCATCGGCGAAGCAAGCCTCGTCTTTGACCCCGAGACGCAGAGCGCGGCCAAAATCGACCTCGCGGCCATCGCCGAGTCCTTGGTGCAGGGCGCTGCCCCGACTGCCGCTGCGGAGGCGGATAAGCCCGCCGATGGGCGCCCTGCGGCTCCTCTGACGCCGCTCGATGCCGCCGCCTCCCCCTCATCGCCGACGCCTCCTGAGCATCAGCCCGATCATCAGCCCGAGCCCGCTGCCGCCGAGAAAAACGCGAGCGGTGAGCCCGCCGCAGAGCGAAAAGCCCCGAGCGGTGAGGCGGCTGCCTCGGAAAAAGCCTCGGGCCGTGAGCCTGCTGCCGCTGCGGGAAAAGCCTCGGGCAACGAGGCGGGGAAGACCGCGGGCAGTGAGCCGGCACCCCGCAAATTGCGCGTCCCGTCCGGCCGCCGCGTCGGCTCCGGCTCGCCTTACGGTGTCGGTTCCGCTCCCGAGCCTCTTTACCTGCGTGTCCTCATTCTGCTCTACATGGCGGTGATGCTGGGCGGAGCCTTTTACGCCGGACTCACTCTGCGGCACTGGTGGGTGACGGGTCGCTTCCTGCCGACCGATCAAGGCGGTGTTGCCGCGGAAGCTGCCGCCGCGCTTCCCGCATCCGCTCCGACCAAAGCCGCCGCGCCTGCCTCTTCTGCCGCGCCCGCGGCTCCTGCGGCTCCTGCCGCTCCCGTACCCGGTGCCGATGAGCCCGCCCCGAGCCCGGCTCCCGGCGCTGAGACGGTCGAGCTCGACGACGATTGGCTCGAAAGCGATGAGGGCGATGAGGGCGATGGCGCCGAAGTCGGCGATGAGGATGCAGACGTCGGTGAGCCCTCCGACAGCGCTGCGGATGATGCCGAGACGGACGCCTTCGACGAGCTTGATGCCTCGCCCGAGGCGGATGACGCCGCCGCCGCGGCCGACGCAGGCAGCTCGCCCCTTGCCTGATCCCGCCGCTGCGACGCTCGCTGCGTCTCGTTAGGCGTCGGAGCCCTCGCGATTTTGGACTTGAATTTCCCGCGCAGCAGGTGTACCCTTGGGCGCCGCCTGTGCGGTTAACCCTCATTTGACTCATGGAAACGATGAAAATTGAACGCGCCCTGCTGTCCGTCTCGGACAAGACCGGGCTCGAAAGGTTTGCCCGGGGCCTCGTTGCCCAGAATGTTCAGCTGATTTCAACCGGCGGCACCTGCAAGTACCTCAAGGAACTCGGGCTTCCCGTCACCGAAATCTCCGACTACACCGGAGCCCCCGAGCTCTTTGACGGCCGCGTCAAGACGCTTCATCCCAAGGTGCACGGCGGCCTGCTGCAGCGCCGCGACCTCGAAGAGCACCGCAAGCAGGCGGCCGAAAACAACATCCCCACCATCGACCTCGTCTGCGTCAACCTCTATCCCTTTGAAGAGACCGTCGCCAAAGAGGGCGTGACTCTCGCCGAGGCCATTGAGAAAATCGACATCGGCGGCCCCTCGATGCTGCGCTCCGCCGCCAAGAACTACGCATCGGTCACCGTCGTCTGCGACCCCGCCGACTACGACACCGTGCTGGAGGAGATGGAGAACCACCAGGGCAACACCACGCTCAAGACCCGCGAGAAGCTCGCCGTCAAGGTGTTCATGCGCACCTCGTCGTACGACACCGCCATCTCGAACTTCCTCGGCCACCGCTCCGAAGACAGCATCAAGAACAACCTGACCCTCTCGCTGCCCTTCTGCCAGACGCTGCGCTACGGCGACAACCCCCACCAGCCCAGCGTGCTCTACGGCAACTTCGACAAGATTTTCACCCAGCTTCAGGGCAAGGAGCTCTCCTACACCAACATCCTCGACCTCGACGCGGCCGCTTCGCTCATCATGAACTTCCGCCGCCCGACCGTCGGCATCCTCAAACACACCAACCCCTGCGGCGTCGGTCAGGATGATGAGGACCTCGTCGAGGCTTGGAAGCGCGCCTACCAGACGGACACGCAGGCTCCCTTCGGCGGCGTCATCGTCATGAACCGCCCGATGACTGAGGCGCTCGCCCGCATCGTCGGCGCCATCTTCACCGACGTCATCATCGCCCCTGACTACGAGCCCGAGGCCCGCGCCATCCTGCAGAAGAAGAAGAACTGCCGCATCATGCGCATCAACATGCAGGCTTGGCTCGAGTCCTGCCGCCTGCCCATGATCCGCACGGCCCCCGGCGGCGTCATGACGATGAAGCGCGACGATCAGGCCCTCGGCCTCGAGGACCTCGAGAGCAAGGTCGTCACGAACCGCGTGCCCACCGCCGATGAGCTCGAAGCGCTGCGCTTCGCTTGGCGCGTCTGCAAGCAGGTTCACTCCAACGCCATCGTCTTCACCGACAAGAACGGCACCCTCGGCATCGGCGCCGGCCAGATGAGCCGCGTCGACTCCGCCAAGATTGCCGTGTGGAAGGCCGGTCAGGCGGGTCTCGACCTCAAGGGCAGCGTCATCGCCTCCGACGGGCTCTTCCCCTTCGCCGACGGCCTTCAGACGGCCATCGACGCCGGCGCCACCGCCTGCATCCAGCCCGGCGGCTCCATCCGCGACCAAGAGGTGATCGACGCCGCCAACGCGGCCGGCATCGCCATGGTCTTCACCGGCGTGCGCCACTTCCTGCACTAAACGGCAGGGAGAGTGCCCCATCCCCTCATCATTCCCCCGGGGCGTCCGGCCTCGGGGGAATCCCGTTTTCAGCGAGCCGAACGCGGCTCATCCCCGCGCACTCGCCTCCCCGACATCCTCAAACACCCATCCCCATCACCACCATGTTACTCGGAGTCAATATCGACCACGTCGCCACCCTGCGTCAGGCACGCTATGCCGGCATGCCCGACGCTCACCATGCCGAGCCCTCGGTTCTCGATGCCGCCCGCGCCGCCCTTGCCGGCGGAGCCGACTCAATCACCCTGCATGTGCGCGAAGACCGCCGCCACATGCAAGACCGCGATGCCTTCGCCGTGCGGCGCGACATCCCCCTGCCGCTCAACCTCGAGATGGGCGCTACCGAGTCCATGCTCGAGTTCGCCCTGAAGCTCAAGCCCGACTACGTATGCCTCGTTCCGGAGCGCCGTCAGGAGGTGACGACGGAGGGCGGCCTCGACGTCATCGGCCATGCCGACCTGCTGCGCGAACTCATCGCGGCTCTTCAGGGCAACGGTAGCCGCGTCAGCCTCTTCATCGACCCCGAGCCCGCGCAAATCGAAGCCGGAGCCGCCATCGGAGCCCCGATGATCGAGCTGCACACCGGCCGCTTCTCCAACACCCTCGGCGCCGAGCGCGAAGCCGAAGTGCAGCGCCTCATCAGCGCCGCCGAATGCGGGCACAAGCTCGGCCTGGACGTTCACGCCGGCCACGGCATCCGGATCGCCAACCTCGCCGAACTCAGCCGCGTGCCCCACCTCAGCGAACTGAATATCGGTCACACCCTCATTGCGCGTGCCGTCTTCATCGGCCTCGAGGCCGCCGTGCGCGAGATGAAGGAAGCCATAGCCGCGCTCTCTTGGTAAGCCCGGCAAGCCTCTCTGCGCTTTCCGCGGAGGGATCGCCGCCTCCTTTCCCCATGATCGAGCCGCCCCGTCGCGCGTCGGGGCGGCTCGATGCTTGCAGCCTCCGCCGCGCGCCCGTCGGAGCTCCGCCCTGCCGCCTGCCTCGCCGCCTGCTCTGTCTCTCGCTCTGCTTCCCGCCCTGTCGCCTGCCTTGCCGACGGCCTTGCGGACGGCGTTATCCGCCATGTGTTCGACAAAATTCCCCATCGTTCGGAAGTTTATGATTTACTTCAGGGTGTGAATATGATAGCCTTCATCTGCTATGGACTTAGAGCAACGCGAAATCAGTGTCGAAACCATCTCTCCCTACTTTGAGGAGTATTTCGGACACAAACCCACTGTCGTAGCCGCCTCTCCCGGTCGTGTGAACCTCATTGGCGAGCACACCGACTACAACAACGGCTTTGTCTTACCCATGGCCCTCAACAACATCAATGTTGTGGCCGTGGCTCTCTCTCCCACCGGCAAGCACCGCTGGATCGGATCTTTGGGCGACACCATGATTGAAATTGAGCCCGCCGATGCCGACAAACCCGGCGAACCCTTCTGGAGCAACTACGTGCGCGGCGTCATCTGCATGCTCGAGCGCCGCGGCATCAAGGTGCCGCCCGTCGACATGCTCATCGACTCCAACGTCCCGCGCGGCGGCGGCCTCTCCTCCAGCGCGGCCTTCGAGGTTGCCACCTGCACCGCTCTGGCGGCCCTCTGCGGCGCTGATGTCAGCCCGACCGAGCGCGCCCTCATCGGCCAGGCCACCGAGCACGAGTTCGTCAACGTTCCCTGCGGCATCATGGACCAGTTCATCTCGGCCAACGGACGCAAGGATCACGCCCTGATGCTCGACTGCAAAGACCTCTCCTACAAGCTCATCCCCATGACGGATCCGAGCGTCAGCGTGCTCGTCATCGACTCAGCCGTCAAACACTCTCTGGCCGACGGCGGCTACGCTGCCCGCCGCAAGAACTGCGAAGACGCCTGCGCCATCCTCGGTGTTCCCTCCCTGCGCGAAGCCACGCTCGAGATGCTCGAAGAGAAGAAAGCCGAGCTCGGCGACCTCTGCTACCGCCGCGCCCGCCACGTCATCGGTGAAAACATTCGCGTTGCCGCCTTCGCCGAGGCCGTTGAGAAGGGCGACTGGGAGGCGGCCGGCGTCGCCATGCGCGGCTCGCATGCCTCGCTCAAGGACGACTTTGAGGTCTCCTGCGCCGAAGTCGACAAACTCGTCAGCCTGGCCGACACCATCCCCTCGGCGGCCTCCGTCTACGGCGCCCGCATGACCGGCGGCGGCTTCGGCGGCTGCATCGTCGCCCTCGTCAAGAGCGATGACGTCGAGCAGGTCGCCCGCGAAATGCTCGAGGCTTACCGCCAAGAGCTCGGTATTGAAACCACCTACCTTGTCACCCGCCCGGGCGAAGGCGCCCGCGTGCTCTACAAGGCCTGATTCCAACAGTACGACTTATGAAGCAATTGTTTGCAACACTGAGCGCCCTGGCTCTCCTGAGCTTCGGCGCAACCGCGCAAGATACGCCCGCCGTGCAGCCGGAGCCCGCTCCCGCCCCGGCGGTTGACGTCACCCCGGCTCCCGAGCCTGCTCCCGCTCCGGCGGTTGACGCCGCTCCGGCTCCCGAGCCTGCTCCCGCCCCGGCCGCTGACGCCGCAACGGCTCCCGAACCTGCTCCCGCTCCGGCTGCTGAGGCCGCAACGGCAGTCGCCGGTGAGAGCCCGTCCGCCAACGTCGAGAAAGTCGACCCGCTGCCCCTGTGGGAAATGCTCGTCTTCTGCATCGTCGTCGCGGGCGTCATCGGTCTGGGTATCTGGAAGTCCGGCGCCGGTGACAAGAAGAAAGAGGAAGGCGCATCCAAAGAGGGAGGCGTCGCCGATTACTTCCTGGCCGGCCGCGGCCTGAGCTGGTGGCTCGTCGGCTTCTCGCTGCTGGCTGCCAACATCTCCACCGAACAGTTTGTCGGCATGAGCGGTCAGGCCTCTGACTGGCTCGGCATCGCCATCGCCGGCTACGAATGGCTGGCCGCCATCGTGCTCGTGATCGTGGCCTTCAGCTTCCTGCCCATGCTGCTCAAGCGCGGCGTCTTCACCATCCCGCAGTTCCTCGAAGAGCGCTTCAACGGCGTCGCCCGCGTGACGATGGCCATTGCAAACCTCCTCATCCTCGTGGGTGTGCCCACCGCCGCCGTCATCTACGCCGGCTCCACCGTGGTCTCCGTCTACTTTGACCTGCCGGTGACGACGGGCTGCATCATCATTGCGGTCTGCGCCACCGTTTACGTCTACATCGGCGGCCTGAAGGCCTGCGCCTGGACGGACCTCATCTGGGGCTCCGGCCTTCTGCTCGGCGGCGCCGTCGTCGCCTACTTCGCGCTCAATGCCCTCGGCAACGTCGATCCGGCCACCGCACACGACGTGATTGATTCGGCCTCCATCTCGGCCACCAACATGGTCAACGGCGATGTCGCCGGCGCCATGCAGAGCACCGGCAACGCCCTCGTCGACGGCGCCGCACGCCTCTGGATGCTCAACGACGGCGACGCCACCTCCTCGATCAACGGCATCGCCGGCAAGATGCACATGATGCGCCCGGACGACGATCCCACCATGCCTTGGACGGTTTACCTGCTGGGTCTCTGGATCCCGAACTTCTTCTACTGGGGTCTCAACCAGTACATCATGCAGCGCACGCTGGCTTCCAAGAGCCTCGAGGAAGGCCAGCTCGGCGTCGTCTTCGCCGCCTTCCTCAAGCTGCTGGTGCCCTTCGTGGTGATTATTCCGGGCATTCTGGCCTACAACCTCTTCCGCGGCGACCTCAAGTCCATTGCCGATAACCGCGCCGATCAGGTCGTGAAAGCCGCGGCCGATGAGAAAGCCAAGAGCGGCAGGGAGCCCATCTACACCATCACGGTGGAGCGCCTTGTGCGCGCCGAAGTGGCCGACCAATGCGTCGAACAGCTTCGCCACAACGCCGACGTCGCCAAGGCGACGCCTGAGCAGAGGGCCGAGCTCGACCAAGCTGCCGCCGCCCTCAAGGCCATTCATCCTTCCGCGACGGAAGAGCGCAGCGTGGCTGCCAAAGCTCTGGTTGCCATCGATGCGAAGATCACCGAGAGCGCTCGCAGCAACACCGCCGACTACAACGTCACCTCGAAGATGGTCGGCTACCACTACGACTCCGCCTTCGCCACCCTGCTGCGCCGCCTGCTGCCGGGCACCGGCTGGGCTTGGTTCGTGCTGGCTGCCCTCTTCGGTGCCGTCGTGAGCTCGCTGGCCTCGATGTTCAACTCGGCCTCGACGCTCTTCACGATGGACATCTACGGCAAGGCCAAGGAGCTGACGGGCAAGCCCGCCTCCTCCGCCCAGCTCGTTTCCGTGGGTCGTTGGTCCGTGCTCGTCCTCGCCCTCATCGCCACCGTCATTGCTCCCTATCTGGATAACCCCGCCTTCGGCGGCATCTTCACCTTCATTCAGGAGTTCCAAGGCTTCCTGAGCCCGGGCGTGCTCGCGGTGTTCCTCTTCGGCTTCTTCGTGCCGAAGTGCCCGCGCATCTTCGGCTGGCTGGGCATTGCGCTGGGTGCCGTCGTCTACGGCATCCTCAAGATGATCCCGATTCCGGAGCACAACGAGACGATGACTCTGCTGCTCGGCTCCTTCCTCAACCGCATGGCCATCTCCTTCTTGGTCATCTGCTTGGTCGGCGCCATCATGACTCTCGTCAATCACCTGCGCGGCGGCGAAGCCGTCATCCTGCAGGACAAGGGTATCATCGAGATGAAGACCTCCGCGCGCGCCAAGATCTTCGGTGCCGTGGTGATCGTGCTGACTCTCGCCCTCTACATCCTGTTCTGGTAAAGACAAGCGTATCAGACGATGTCATTTCGCGGCGCCCCGCATCCCGTACGGATGCGGGGCGCTTGCCGTTTGGGGAGCGAGGAGCGCAGGAGGAGGGGGACAGGAGGAGTGAGGGGCAGGAGGAGCGAGGGGGACAGGGGAGAGCGAGGGGGGCAGGGGGGCCGGACGCTTTCCCTCGGTCGGCTCCCCTTGCCGACTCCCCGGCCGGGTCCTCCAACCCGGAGCTCAGAGCAAACAAAAACCCCTGCACGCAGCGTGCAGGGGCGATCAAAAGGCGGGCGCGGCGCGGCGAAAAAGCGGCCGCAGACGTCGTCAACCCAAGCGGAAGGTGATGCGAGCCTTGCTCATATCGTAAGGCGACACCTCAATCTTCACGCGGTCACCGACGACGAGGCGGATGAAGCGCTTGCGCATCTTGCCCGAGATGTGCGCGAGAAACTCGTGGCCGTTGGCCACCTTCACGCGAAACATCGTGCCGGCGAGCACGGCAGAGACCACGCCTTCCATCTCGATCTCGCCCTCGCCGTCATCGTCAGCCTTCTTCGGCTTCATCGGGGCGGGGGTGGAGACGGGGCGGGCACCTCCTCGGGCATTGCCGCCGCGGGAGGCATTGTTGCGCTGCGGCGCCTTGCCGCCGCGATTGTTGGGGGGATTAGCCATGGAGTGATATATAACCTGATGTTGCGCCCGATGCGCAGGCGCGCGGGGCGCGAATAGTTTAATCTCAGGCGAGCCTGATGGCAAGCGCTTTTTCCTGTTTGGCGCCGCAAAATCGAAAAAAAACACCCGAAATCGCAAAATGGCATTGACAAAAGACTCATTCAAGGGTAGAGTATCCGCCCCGAACTAAGAGGTTCGAAGGCGAAAGCCTAAACCGGAAAACATCAACAAACATGAAAACCTTCTCTGCCAAAGCCCAGGATATTGAGCGCAAATGGTATGTGATCGACGCCGCCGACAAGGTGCTCGGTCAGGTCGCGGTTGAAGCAGCCAATCTGCTTCGCGGTAAGAACAAGACGATCTTCACCCCCCACGTGGACTGCGGTGACTACGTCATCATCGTCAACGCCGACAAGGTCGTGCTGACCGGCAACAAGGAGCGCGCCAAGATCTACACCCGCTATACCGGCTACGTTGGCAATCAGGTTGTGACCACCCCCGCCAAGCTTCGCAAGACGCATCCCGAGATGATTGTCGAGCACGCCGTCCTCGGCATGGTGCCGCACACCCGTCAGGGTCGCGCTCAGGCCGTCCGCCTCAAGGTCTACACCGGCGCCGAGCATCCGCACGCCGCTCAGAATCCCGAAGCCGTCACGATTGCCTAACTTCATATAAGCCATGAGTTCCGTTACTCCCTACAATGCCACCGGCCGCCGCAAGGAGGCTGTCGCTCATGCCTGGCTCACCCCCGTTGAAGAGGGGCAGACCGGCAAGATCACCATCAACCGCCGCGGTTTCGAGGAGTACCTCGTGACCGACGCCCTGCAGAACGTCGTCCTGCAGCCCTTCTACGCCACCAACACGATCAAGAAGTACGACGTGCGTCTCGTCACCAAGGGTGGCGGCATCCACGGCCAGACCGGCGCCATGAGCCTGGCTATCGCTCGTGCTCTCGTCATGATCGATGAGGAGTATCGCTCCGCCCTTCGCGAGCAGGGCCTCCTGACCCGCGACTCCCGCATGAAGGAGCGCAAGAAGGCCGGCCGTCCGGGCGCACGCAAGCGCTTCCAGTTCAGCAAGCGCTGATTCTGGTTCCACCCCGAGCCTCTTGATGGGCCGGACGCCTCCGGGCGCCCGGCCCATTGGCTTTTCAGCGAGGCCGCGCGGCAATTCGCCTTGCACCGCGAGCCCCGAAAAGCTATAATGCCGCCGCACACATCACCATGTCCAGCAACTTTGGCCACATCTTCCGCATCAGCACTTGGGGCGAATCGCACGGCGCCGGCGTCGGCGTCGTCATCGACGGCTGCCCGGCCGGCGTCCCCGTCAGCCGAGAAGCCATCCAGGCAGAGCTCGATCGCCGCCGCCCGGGGCAGAGCGACATCGTCACCCCGCGCAGCGAAGAGGACCGCGTCGAGATCCTCAGCGGCGTGCTCGACGGCCTGAGCCTCGGCACGCCCATCGCCCTGTCCGTCCGCAACAAAGACCACCGCTCCTCGGCCTACGACGAGATGCAGCACACCTACCGCCCCTCGCATGCCGACTACTGCTACGACGCCAAGTACGGGCGGCGCGCTTGGGCAGGCGGCGGACGCGCCAGTGCGCGAGAGACCATCGGTCGCGTCGCCGCCGGAGCCGTAGCGGGCGCCGTCCTGAGCGCCCTGTGCCCCGAGCTTGAAATCATCGCTTGGGTGCAGCGCGTGCATCGCATCAGCTGCGGCGTAGCTCCGGCGGACGTGAAGCGCGACGTCGTCGAGGGCAACATCGTGCGCTGTGCCGATCCCGCCGTCGCCGAGCGCATGGCTGCCGCCATCCGCGAAGCCCGCGCCGCAGGCGACTCGCTGGGCGGCATCGTTGCCTGCACCATTCGCCGCTGCCCCGTCGGCCTCGGCGATCCCGTCTTCGACAAACTCGAAGCCACCCTCGCGCACGCCATGATGAGCATCCCGGCCTGCAAGGGCTTCGACCTCGGCAGCGGATTTGATGCCCCCGACTACCGCGGCAGCGAACACAATGACCCCTACTGCATCAAAGACGGCCGCGTACGCACCCTCACCAACCGCTCCGGCGGCGTGCAGGGCGGCATCAGCAACGGCGAAGACATCAACATGCGCCTCGCCTTCAAGCCCACCGCCACCCTCATGATCGAGCAGCGCACCGTCAACGACCGAGGCGAAGAAGTCACGCTGCGCGGCAAAGGCCGCCATGACCCCTGCGTGCTGCCGCGCGCCGTCCCCGTCGTCGAAGCCATGGCGAGGCTCGTGCTCTGCGACCACCTGCTGCGCCAGCGCTGCTGCCGCCTCTGAGCGGCAGGCGACGCATGCAGACTCCTCACGGTATAGCTCAGCGCAGCGCCCGGCGCGGCTCGCCCTTTCCCCTCTCGCGGGGCCTCACCGGGCAAGCTGCCGAACACAAGACAAGGCCGCAACCCTCCTTTCGCGGGGTTGCGGCCTTGCCTTGTCCATGAGCATAGCCGCTCAGCGGCCTGAAAAATGGCGCATGAGCTTGTAGTTGTAGTAGGCCAGCCAGCCGAAAAGCAGAAGATTCCAGACCGATTGCGTGTACCAGCCCAAGAGAACGGCGGCCACGGCACCGGACACGACGCCGACGCGCGCTGCCGTCAGCAGGCTGCGCGACAGCATGGCGCAGACATGCCCGCCGTCGAGAGGCAGCGCCGGGACGAGGTTGAGAACGCACCAGAACAACCCGATCATGTTGGTGATCAGATAAAAGAGCAGAAGCGCCCGGTTCTGCTCCTCGATGCGCAGAGCCGCATCGAGGTCACCCAGCGATTCCAGAAGCGGTGCGCCCCAGTCGAAGGGCAGCACCTGATAAGCCGTCCAGCCCAGCGCCGTACCGACGCTGCCGATCTGAGCGCCGAGGAGCAGGATGCAGACCAACCCGGGCAGCAGCGTCGCCAGCGGGCCGGCCAGCGTCATCATCAGGGCCAGCGCACGCGTCGGCGGCGCCTGATCCGTCTCCGTTACGCCGCCCAGCCAAGCAATCGAAATCTGCGGATGAGCCCCGTAGCCCAACTTCGCCGTCAGTGCGTGTCCGAGCTCGTGACTGATCAGGCAAAGCAGCCCGGAGACAACGAAAAACAGCATGACAGACACATCCACCGACCCCGACGCAGACATGCCCGAGCCCAGCAGCAGCAAAATGAGAAACACGGACGGGTGGATGCTGGTCGGAATCCCGAAGAGGCGGCAGCGAATGATCAAGTTGTTCATACTCGTGGCCTAAAGCTACCGCAGAGACGCCTCGGAATCAAGCCCTTCTTGCGTCTGCATCCACACCTGTCCCAAAGTTTCAAGGCGCAGTCGTTTTGACGGCTCCTTGAGTATACAAAAAATGGAGGCTTGATTTT
>NZ_CALXNG010000039.1:0-15211 GCF_944389695.1 Candidatus Parakkermansia intestinigallinarum | reverse complement strand
AAAATCAAGCCTCCATTTTTTGTGTACTCAAGGCGCGGTCAAAATGACCGCGCCTTGAAACTTTGGGACACATGTGCCTGCCAAGAGACCTCCCCATATCAGGATTTTTTTCATCGAGTATCGCGGCATCGCTTCGTTCGCGTGAATGCGGATGAGAGATCGTAATCGGCGTTATGAATCGTACCGCCGACGGAGGCCTTGCCCTTTCGGTCTCTTGCCCGAGTCACGTCAGCAGCAAAGCTCATCTCGCACCTTGCTCTTCCCGCACTTTGGCCATCTTGCGCAGGAAGGCGTCGCGATCTTTGAGCTCAGTTGCGATGAATTGTTTTGCCTTGGGCGCCCACTCCGGGTGAAGCCTGGCAAGCTCCAGAAGCGCCTTTTCTGCTTCCTCGAGGTCCTCGTAGGTCTTCGCAGAAGTCAGCAAGTAGTTGATCTTCATGTTCATCAGCTCCGGCTTGTTGACCCTCACGGCCGATTTGTACAGTCGATCAAAGGTCTCCAGCATCTTGTTCTTGTCATCGCCGACCTCGGCAAGCTCGCGCATGAAGTGCCTCATCTGATCATCGGCCACAACCAATTCTCCGGCTCCTGTGACGTTATTGACATCCGTCCTCCGCACTTCAGCAATCAGCGGATCTGCCGTGTATCTGAGATTCTCGGGAATGGCCATATAACATGCGAAGAGAGCCTTCGCGCGCGCGTCGCCGCGAAGTTTTCTTGCTCGGCGCAGCGCTTTCGCATTATCGCTGCCGCGATCAAGAGACTCCTGCACCTTGCTGAAATCAGAGCGTTGAGTCGCAAAGCCACCCGCCACCTCGCCCTCCGGCGTCAATACCAGCAGAGTCGGATCGACGATGATCCGGTAATGACTATATAACTGCTCACCGTCGCCGCTATACGGAACATCCAGCAGCACGAACTTTTTCTTCGCGTAGGCTGCAAACTCAGGCTTCTCCAAGAGATTCCTCCACAGCAGCACACCGAGCTCGCGGCTCTCCGGTCCACAGGGGCTGCGGGCAAACCAAGCCAGAATAGCCTTGTTCTCGGCCGTCGCCTGTTTCTTGGCTTCGTCGAGGTCGGTCAACCACACGGCACTGCCGACAACAGGCTGCGTATGTTCCTCCGCGATTGCCTGCATCACCGACTTATCGTCATCAGCGAATTGGCAGCCCGTTGCCGCCAGGGCGAACAGCAGGCTTCCCAGCAAGAAAGAGCGCGACGTCGTTTCTCTGTATCGTCTTCTTTTCATCATCATTCAAGATAAAATCCCCCTCATGTTGCTTGATATTTGCCACGCATCCCGAGGTATCGTTAGTATAGACGATAGACCGCGTGCTCGTCAAGCACCGTTGTTTACGGCAGCTCGCAATACTCCAGCGCGCGCAGCTCCTTGGAGATCTTGGGCACGTGCAAAGGCTCGAGGCCCAGGCGCCGCAGAGCCGCGGCCGCCTTCGGTGCGAGCTCGTGCCCGGTGTGCTGCAAGAGCACCTTGCTGTAAAACCAGCGCGCGTCCTCCATGTTGGCCGGCACGCCCAAGCCCAGCTCGCAGCACTCCGCCACGCGGTACGAGGCCTCGGCGCAGCCGCTCGCGGCCAGATACCACTTCAGCGCCGCGCGCATGGACTGGGAGGAGTCGGGCTTATCATAGAAGAGCCCCATCCGGTACTGCGCCTGCGGGTAGCTCTGCCGAGCCGCCGCGCGGAGAAGGCGGCGGTACTCCCACTCGGTGCGCTGCCTCCCTTCCCCGTCACCGGCCTGCTTCGCCTGCCGGCTCAGCTCCTGATAGTGCAGAGCCAGCCGCAGCTGAGCCGCCGGCAGTCCGCTCTCGGCCGCCCGGCGGTACCACTGCAGCGCCTCCGCGACGGAAGCCTCCCGCCCCCAGCCCCGCTCGGCACAGACACCCACGGCGTAGGCAGCCTCGGGCACGCCGAGCTCAGCCGCGCGGCGGTAGCGCGAGACAGACGCCTCCGCCGTGCCGGGAGTCCACAGCTCGGCAGCCCCGGCCGCCGAGAGGCGCCGCTGCGCCACGCAGTCCGCCGCGAAGCGCCGCGTCCACAGGTACTCCGGGGCGGGCATGGCATTCGGCAGATGGTCCAGAGACTTGCCGAAATCGCGCAGGCCGAGCCCGGCCTGGTCGCGCACCTCCGGGTTCGCCCCGGCGCGGATGAGAGCGGCCACCACCTGCCAGTTCCCGGCCCGAGCGGCACAGAGCAGAGGCGTGCCGCCGTCCGGCTCCAGCCGCCGCTCCAAATCCGTCTGCGAGAACAAGAGATCCAGCACCTCGGCCGGCGCCGAGGCGTACTCCGCCATGAAACGCAGCTCCGCCTCCGGCAAATCGCGCGGAAGAGGGCGAGGCTCCGCGCCCGTGAGGTAATCGACCACGGGGTGATCGCGGCGCAGCGCCTTCCACTCCCGCGCCGCCAGATCGCGGGCGTCCTCCGTCTCCCACTCCGCGCCGAAGAAGCGGCGCAGCGCGAAGGCCTGCATCGCGACATCCGGCTCGTACTCGGGGAAGCCGCTGCCGCGCAGGCGCAGCTCGTAGACCGCCTCCAGAGCTCGATCGAGCCCTCGGGGCTCAGCGTCGTGAGCCAGCAGGCGCTCGACAAACCACATTCCGCCCGTCTCGCGGACGGCCGCGGCCACCACGATGGGCCACTCATTGTACCACTGCTCCGGCTGCGACTCAACATGCGTGGCCGTGGGGTGCTCGCACTGCTGCAACACGGCCTCGAAGATGCAGGCATCCTCAGCATTCAGCGCCGCCCAGAGCAGCAGCTCCGTCAGATCGGCATCCGGCCGCCGCCCCGAGGCCAGAAAATCCGACCAGAGGCGGAAAAAGAGCACGCGCTCCCCCCTCCAAGCCGCCTCCGTGAGCGCCGCGTACTCCGGACTCAGCTCCGTGCGCCCCCAGTAAGGCGGTTGCTTCAAATCCTCCGGCATCGCCGTGAGGCGCGGGCGCGGCGCAGCCGCAGCTGTCGACTCGCCGCTCGGGAGGGCCTGCTCATCCGCCTGCACCGATGACCATGCCGCTGCCGAGACCAAAACTCCTGTCATGATTCGGTATTTCATGGCCTTCATCCTTGCTCATCGCTTGCCCAGCACTCCTTCTTCGACCTTCGGCAGAGCCCTTTGACTCCCGAACATCCGCGAGCGCACGAATATCCTATATCATGCACGGCGCGGGCTGTCAACCGCAAAAGACTCCCGTCCGCCTCCGGGCTCCGAAGTGTTGACGCCGCCGCCCTCACCACCGCTCTGAGGCTGCCCCCGCGCGGGTTTCTTGCCGATGCAGCAGCCACAGGAGAAGGATCGGACTCCACCCCAGCAGCAGAGGAAAGACCCACAGCCAATGCCACATAAAGCGTTCAGTCCCCATCGCACAAGCGATCAGCGACAGGAAAGGGCGCCAGTAGCAAAAGACAAGCAGGACGAAGGCCCGGCGCGCCCATCTCCCCGAAAACAGCCTGCGTGCCGCGAACACCAGCGCAACCAGGGCGGCCCAGGCAACGCAGCCGTACAAAGCCGCCATGACATACAGCTTGGGAGACGTCAGCACATGAACGACAAACTCCCCGGCGTCGCTCGCCCGCCAGCATCCCACGGCGACACCGACAAGAAAGGCCAACAGCAGGTGCGCCGCCACGGCATACCAAGCGCAGTCCGAGACGGAGTAAAACCCCATCGAGCCCCCGGCGGCATCCGGCTTCCTCTCTTCGATACCCTTCGTCTCCATGATCGTCATCCCCGTGAGCCGCGCACTACTTGAGCAGTTCTGCAGCCTTCGTGTGCCCATTCATCACAGCCAGATCATAGGGGGTCGCATCCAACTCCGCCTCCACGTTGATATCTCGCGTGCGGATGCGTTTGTCCGCCCCTGATTCGAGCAGGAGTTTGATGACTTCCGTTTGCCCCATATAGGCCGCTTCATGCAAAGCCGTAAAGCCCGGGAGATACCAACTTGTATTCGGGTCAGCTCCCTTTTCGAGCAGCTTTTTGACGATCTCAAGCATCCCATACCGGGCAGCGCAGCAGAGGGCGGGCTGTTCTTTGGTAAGGGATACGTTCGCGCCTCGCTCGATGAGCTCCAAAGCCAGTTTTTCCTCCCCGTTCAGAATCGCACTCACAAGAGCCGTTCGACCCGTGAAGGGACAAATGTAATCGATATCGGCGCGCACCTCGGTGTGGCTTTCCGGAGTGTAGGGCATACGGATACGCAAGACTTGTCCGCGGCGAAGCGGTCCCTCGATATGCGAATCCCGCAGGATCTGCTCTACCGTCGTGTGGAATTCTTCGGCAACGGACTCCAAATCCTTGTGCCAATTCATGACCTCTATGGGAACAAGGATATATTCGTCGCTGGAGCTGCACGCAGCCTTCGTGTCCTGCTCAGCCCTGTTGCCACAGGCAGCCGTCAAAAAGAGACAGGCCGACAGGGCCAGCGGTATACGACTCCGAGATATCGAATGAATCTTGCGCCAAAGGGTCTTGATCTTGATTTTCATATGACGTTCAATCGGTAAACCGGCACCCCTTCTGCGACACTCGGACAAGTTTTTTCCCTCTCCTCCCCGAGCACGGGCGGGTGCATGAATACCTTATATCATGCACGGCGGTGCAAAACAAGCTCCATTCGAGGGATGTCGGAGTTTCTTGCGCGGCTTCCCGCGCCGTCCGGCAGCAGCCGAGCTTGGCGCGGACGCAGCCCACAGCACCCTCGCCCTGCGGAGCAAAGGGCGGCGCGTGTGTCTGCGCCCCAAACTTCAGCGGAGCTTCTGCTTCACCGTGCGCAGAAGCGCCGCGCATTCAGAGCCCTTGCGACGCAAAAAGGCTCGATTGCCTGGCCGAGACAGAGCTTCCGCCAAGTCCACGGCCGTCCGGCCATCGGAGGTCTTCAGGGCGGGATCTGCCCCGGCAGCGAGGAGCAGCCGCACGGTATCGACGCGGCCGGCGGAGGTGGCCTCGTGCAGGGGAGTCCGGCCCTTCCTGTTGCGGATGTCGACCTTGGCACCCCTCTCCATAAGCAGCCGGCCGCCCTTGGCCATACCGCGACCGGCCGCAAGATGCAGGGGAGCAATGCCCGCCCGGTTCTGTGCATTCACATCCGCGCCGTGGTCGAGGAGCAGGCGGAGCACGCTCATGCTACTCCCTGCCTCCAGAGCCTTGTGCAGGGGCGAGCTCCCGGCATCGAGCGAAGAAGCGGCGGTCTTCGCATTCACCCGGGCGCCCTTTGCGAGCAGCAGGCGAAGCACGTCCATATCGCCTTGCTCCGCTGCGAGATGCAGCGGCGTGATGCCCTGATCCGTGCGGGCATTCACATCCGCCCCCCTGCCGATGAGAAAGGGTGCCGCATCCAAGGCATCATGAAAGGAAAGAGCCATGTGCAGAGGCGTTCTCCCGTCGCTGTAGCGCACATTGACATCGGCGACCTCTCGGAGCAACTTTTTGAACAGCAACAAGTTACCCGCGTCTCGCGCTTGTTGCAGAGCCTTCTCCTCCGCCCTCACCGCCGGCGACAGCTCCCTTTCCGAGGGAAGTGGCGAAACCCTTGGATCGAGCCCAGCGCTGGGATAGCCACGCGGTCCTCGCAGGGCGTACGTCATGATGCCGTCTTGGCACATGGCCTCAAAATCCTCTTCCGACAGAGGCCCGAAACCGCCGCTGCTTTCGTAACAGCTCTCCGCATCCGGCGGCTCCGTGATGAAGGGCGGTGGCACTTTTTCCGTCGTCATGCAGGCGGCACAAAGCATCACGGGCATGATAACAATTGCCGTCATACCTAAGCGCCGAGACATCGCCGCTCTAACCCTGTTTGCGTTCATTCTTTTCCGTAAACGATGCGAATTCTCCGAAGGTCTTGCGTAGGGGGCTTCCTTTGAGCACTTGCCGCTGCCGAGCTTGCCTCGGTTGGTGCGCCCGGTGCTTTTACTCAACCTCTATAGAGCCGTGAAAGAAGCTCTTGAGGTATCGTAAAGGGAGTAAAATTGACTCGCATCTGCCCATGAGTGTCTCGATGGACATAATACCAAGGCTGAACCAGAACGGTATCGTCATCTACGTACGAGATGTCCCAGAGGTACGCACAGAAATAACGAGACTCATCTCCGAGCCCCTGCTCTTCCCTGGCCATTTGGACAATGCCGAACAATTCCCGCTCAAAGTCTGCAATGCAGTCATATTGCTCCCTGATCGAGGCGTCCTTGTCCAAGTCCTTGATGCGGGCAATACTGCGCTACAGAGCTCGGTGCTTGGGCAGTGCTTGCTCAACGATGGCGTCCTGCGGATCGAGGCTCGCCTGATGAGGCTTGACGGAGGCTGTGTCAAGCCTGAGCTTGGCTGCATATTCCTTGGGCAGGAAGAAGGGCGTGAAGTTGATCCGATGCCGCGGCGAAACGCCGGGGTCAACGTAATACCTCGGCTCAACCAGAACGCTCGTTTTGTCCGAAGCGTAGACGGAAACGAAGAGGACGTCCCCGAGGTCGACTTTCTCTCCTCCGGCGGCGGCGGCCAAGCGACTGATTTCCAGCCGGAAGGCGTCAATGCCGGCACTGTACGCGCCGCGAGCGGGCGCGGAAGACTTCCCGAGCTCCTGAAGAGTCTCGATCCGACGTTCCAAACTCGCATACTTGGGAACAGTCGGCTCGTCGATGACGGATCGGCAGCCGACGAAAGCGACCGCTGCGGCCATCAAGGCCGAAAGGAAGAAATACTTCTGCTTCATGGCCATTGTGGGTGAGTGCGTGAATATTTTATATCATGCAAAACGCCGCTACGCAAGCTCTCTTTTGAGGCGATTCGAAGCGCGGGAGCAGTGAGCGCAAGAGACGCCGCAGGCACCCCTTCCATCCGCCCGCCGCCGGAGGCGGATGCCCCACCGTCACCGATGCGGCATGGTCAAGCGCTGTGTGCTGATTCGGCCTCTCGGCAAGGAAACGACAGTCGCTCAGCGGTGTTGCGGTTCCGGCTTCCTTCCTTGAGCGCCGTGAGCCTTCAAATACTGCGCGGGTTTGAATACCAGAGTCTTATCATCGGCATCATAGGTGAGGAACCATTCGTTTCCAAGGTAATAGGCGGGCTCAGGTGACTCCTGCCATTCCCAGCCGGATTTTTTCAAATCATCCCAGAACGGCTGCGTCGGTGCCTCTTCGAGTTCTATCAGGACAACAGCATAATCCAAGTGGTGGTAAGCCTTGATGATTTTAAGATGATCACAGTTGACGGACAATACCCTTTCGACTTGTTCGAGATCCAATTCGGAGACCTCATGGCAAGAAAGCATGCACAGGGACAAGAGGAGCAAAAGAGTCTTTTTCATGGATGAGAATGTGCGTCGCGTTGAGCGAACAGCGTTAAGTTAAAGGCCTTGCGGCAGCATGAATGCAGCACACCGTATAGGATACAACACGCATCTTCTCGGAACAAGTCTCTACAAGCGGCATGACGTCCTTTTGATTCGGAGCAGACAGGTGCGGGCGCACCGGAAGCGGCGCGGGCCTGCGCTCTCTTCGCCTGTCGCGGGATGAAGCCGCCGACGCGCAGCTCAGGAAAGGCGGAAGATCTTGCCGATCGCCCCCATGACAAGCTCCATTGTGCAGATGAAATTGATCACGGTCAGGAAGGCAAAGACCAAAATGCAGAATATCCTGTGAGACCGAATCTTCCGAATAGAGAACAGCGTCTTTATCCAGAAGAAGTCACTGGCGATGAGCAAGGCGAGATAGATGCCGAACGACAGCTGATCCGGTAGAGATCGCAGCGCATCGACGACACCGGGCGCCGCGTTCATGGCGATAAGACATAATACCAAAACGGTGTCAAGGACAAGGTACGTTTTTGCTTTCATATCGTTTTCAGATTCGTTTCAGACTTGTTTCATTCTGCCGTCGCGGGAATCACGCCGCGAGGGCTTTTCCTGAAGCTTCATGACTCTTTTTTACCCGGTGCTTTTCCTGCCGTCTCCGCGGCGCAAGCCTCTTCGTCGCGAGGCGCCCCGACTTTCTCGCTGTCTGCTTGCGGAGGGTTTCGGGGCGAGCGAGGGCGACGCGCCGGAGAGGTCGATTGTTCGGGGGGTTAATGGCCCTTCTGAAGCTTGCCCGGCCGTTTTGCATTCTTGCCGAAGTATTTCACTTCAAGCTCATTGATGAAGGTCAGGCCGCCATCGCGTACGGTTTGTTTGAGGGCGCGGAGATATTGGTGAGCCCGTGCTGTTCTCCTTTCACACAGGTGAATTAAGAGATCATCATAGGCCGTGAGCAGAAGGCTCACTCTCAGGCTCACGTCCTCGCTCCCCACCGCGTAGAGCTTCTGCGCCGCCAGAAAAAGCACTTCTTCGTCGCGAACGTCGCTGAAAACAGCTTTCATTTCCGCACGCGCTCGTTCCAAGAAAGCGCGAGAAGCCTCTTTCTCACGATAACTCCGCTCCAGCCGAGCGGCCGTATCCTGCAACTGCCCCACGATTTTCCCCGCCGCACTCTGCGCTGCGGCGGAGGGCGGCGGTACGGCGGACTCCTTCCGCTTCTCGCCTCCGGCCTCGCGCAGCAGTTTGATGCAGCTCTCAGCCTGCCGGGCTTTCATACGTTGCTCGGATTCCGGGTATACCCAAAGGTCATCCCGGCGCTCAACAGCCATATCGAGCGAGTTGGTCCCGGAATCATTCGTGGCCTGCACGTCCGCACCCTGTTGAATCAGAAAACGAACCATGTCCGGCTGCAACTCTCGGGAAGCGACATGCAGCGGGGTCAAGCCATTGATATCCGGCGCATTCACATCCGCCCCCTTCTCCAAGAGCATGCGGGCGATATCCACATGATTCCTCATGGCCGCATCATGCAAAGCCGTGCAGCGCCCGGCCCCCGTCGCGTGAACGTCGGCCCCCTTCTCGAGGAGAAGGCGGACCACATCGCCATGCCCGGCCAAGGCGGCTTCATGCAAAGCCGTCATGCCGAACACATCCGTAGCATTCACATTCAGCCCCTCGGCCAAATAGCTGCTCACACGCATCGCATCCCCTGCCTTCGCCGCCCGAATAAGATCTTCAGCGTCGGCAGCCGAAGCGGCGTGGCCCACCGCCATCGCGCCCAGCAGGGCCGGGAGTAGTGAATGATATTTCATGCGTTTCTGTTGAAGGGGAGTGTGTGAATACCTTATATCATGAGGGACGGGGCGAAGCAAGTCGCTTTTGGAGAGCGTTCGGAACGAAAGTGCCGGAAAGCGGGGGCTCGGGATGCGGCAACGTGCGGAGCCTCGGGGCGCGTCAGCTCTGCGCAAGCAGAAAACATACGGCGTCTTCCCGGGCAGAACAAAGGCGTCTCTTGCTCTGATGATGCCTTAGTAGAAGGCACTAGCCCGTATGAATGCCACTGTTTTGTTGTCATCCAGTACGACAAGATATGAAAGTATACCGTCCTGAGAGACTTTGATATAGTGCCCGCTCAGGCCTTCCACATAATGGCCCGGCTTCATCTCGAATGCTCTATCCGGTGTCAGGGGCAACCATTTGCGATGAGAGTATATGGCTTGAAAATCCTCCTCCCCGACTTCGCAGAAAATGGCGTACTGATCGCCCTCCGAAACGACCTTCTTGATCTCTATGCGATCGACAAGGCGATCTATGTCTTGAACTTGGAATGTTCGGAGCGCACGGCGTACCCGCGTTTCACTGTCGGGTTGGCACCCCGTTCCTATGAGAGCGAGCGAAAGCAGCCCTCCGAGAATAAAATAACTTAATGAAACTTTTGTCTTCATGTCCTTTGCCTCGAGGAGAACTTCTATCGGCATGCTTTGAAATGGCGTGTTGAACTTGCAAGAGGTGCATGGAATCACGAGCCTTCTCCCGGCTTCGGCAGCCTCCGCTCGCCGAAGCCGCAGCCTGCTTCAGCAGCTCGGCGATAACACCTGATCGCCTCGGCTCGGTCCTGCTTCACACCCCGCCCCTGAGCGTAGCGATCGCCCAGAGCCTCCAGAGCCTCGGGATCTCCGGCTTCCGCCAGGCGCCGCAGGCGGGGCAGCACGGTGCGATCCAGCTCCGCCTGATCTCGGGAGAGGAGCTCGGTGATGCGCCGCTCGTCATCCGCGCTCAGGTAGGGCGCGACGTCCAGCGTTTCGCGCCGCGACTCCGGCATGCGGTTCGGCTTATCGCTCTCGCAATTCCCTTCCAGCTCGTACACAAGCTCGAAGGGGTGAACATAAGGGAGCCTGCGAGACGTGAGCGCCCGCCCTGAAGCATCTCGCCCCACCAAGCAATAGGAAGATGCGGGGGGATCAGCGGGCCAATCCATGTCGACAAGCCAGCGCCTCAGCCAAGCCTCTTCCTGCTGCTGCAGCCTGCTCATCCGGCGCAGGAGGCGCCCCGCCTTTCTCTCGCTCATCGACAGGTGCAGGACAACACGCTCTTCTCCCTCGGGACGGTCGATCAAGTCCCCGTCGCGCTCGCGAAGGGCCCGATCCTGCCGGGTCAGCACGAAGGAAGCTCCCGGTTCAACCGAAGCGCATGAACTCAGCCCGAAAAGGAGACTCATCACGAAAAGGGAAAGGACAAAGCACTTTTTCATCTGATGATACGGCGTAAACGTTTGGCGGGTGAGGACTCCGAACGCATTTCCTCCGCGTTTGCGAGGCAGGAAAAAGAGGCGAGGCTCCTGTTGTCTTGTTGCAAGCGGGTCATGCTGCTACCGCATGAGCAGTATAGCGCCGGCTTGTCTGACTGTCAAGCAGTAGCCCTGTTTTTCGCGACAGGGGAAGAGCATGGGGAATCAAGTTTACGGAGCCTGTTCCCCGAAGACCTCCCGAGGCGTTTTGCCTTCATTATTTTTCAGCTCGGGATTGGCGCCCCGAGAGAGCAGCGCACGGCAGGCTTGCTTCCGTCCTTTGCGAGCGGCGCGATGCAAGGGAGTATCCCCCGTCGCGTCCTGCGCGTCGACTTCGGCTCCGGCGGCGAGCAGGCTGTCCATCACGCTCAGGTCAGCGGCCTGCTCGGCGGCGGCATGCAGCGGGGTGGCTTCCATCTGGTCGAGCGCCTTCGGATCCGCCCCCGCCGCCAGCAGACACTCGACGGCCGGCTTGCTTCCCGCGGCTGCGGCAAGATGCAGGGCTGTGCAGCCGTAGTAGTCCTGCACGCCCGTGTTGCCGCCCGCTTCCACTAGGAGACGCAGCATGGCGGCATCGCCGCGCACGGCGGCAACGTGGAGGGGGGTGCGGCTGAGGGTGCCCGGCACGTCCGTGCGGGCGCCGGCCGCCAACAGCAGGCGCGCTGAGGCGACGTCACCGCGCTGAGCGGCTTCATGCAGCGGGGTGTTGCCCTGCGAATCACAACTCTGAGCCGAGGCTCCTGCTTCCAGCATGTGGCGAACGGCCTCCGCATCGCCGGCATCGACCGCCTTCAGCAGCGCGGCATCCGCCTGCCGCTGCCGTGCCCTCTCTTCGGCCGAGAGGCCGGATTTGTCGCGAGCTCCCGCATCGGCGCCCCTCGCGAGCAGCAGGCGGGCGGCTTCGTCCCGCCCGGCTTCCTGCGCTGCGTGCAGCGGGGTGGCGCCTTCGCGGTTGTGCGCCTGCACATCGGCTCCGGCATCCAGCAGAGTCTGCAGCACCTGCAGATCCCCCAGCCGGGCAGCGCGATGCAGGGCGGAGTTACCGTCCGCATCGCGGGCTGCAGGATCGGCGCCGCCCGCCAGCAGAGCCTGCACCTGATCGCAAAGCCCGGGCACTGTACCGCCGTCGCTGCTCTCATCTATAGCGGCGTCCAAGAGGGCGAGCAGAGGCGTGAGCCCGTCTTGATTCACCACATTGGGCTCCGCCCCCGCCTCCAAGAGCAGACGCGCGCAGGCAGCACCGTGAGCCAGGTGGAGCGGTGTGTCGCCGAACTGATTCACCAGACGAGGGTTGCCGCCGGCGGCGAGCAGCAAACGCAGCACCTCGGCGTTGGCAGCCAGATGCAGGGCTGAGCCTCCGAGCTCATCGTCGAGACAGAGGAAGTTGACGTCGGCACCGCCGGCGATGAGGGCGCGAACGCAGTCCGCATGCCCCTCCTCGGCCGCGACGGTGAGAGCCGTCGCGCAGGTGACGGGATCCCCGCCGTCCCACCACACGACCTCATTCACGCGGGCGCCGGCCTTCAGCAGCGCTTCCACGCAGGCGGCAGAACCTCCCTCCGCCGCGGCGTAAAGCGGGGTTTCGGGGTTCTCGGGATCGCGGGCATTGGCGGAAAAGCCCCGCTCCAGCAGCCGTTGCAGGCGGGCGGCGTCCCCGCGCGAGGCAGCCTTCAGCAGGCTGCGGGCGCCTCTCGACTCGGCAGAAAGCCCCTGCCGCTCAGCCGAGTCTCGGGGCGCGTCAGCAGCTGAGCCTAAGTCGGCCGCCGTGCCCCAGCCCGGTATGCCCACCGCCATCACCATGGGCATCAGCTTTGTCATCAACTTTGTCACCACCATTCGTTTCATATCACTTGTCGTCATGGATCGGAAATTTCATCGGCACGCAGGCCTCGGAGTCCGTCGAAGCGAGGCCTGATAAGCATACGCTCTCGGCGACTGCTCCTTGCCGCGCGGCACGGCGCCGAGACGGCTGCCTCGGTCGGGGAAGCTGTCGCCGCGAGGAAGCGGCAAAGGGTCAATCATCGCCCGGAGGGGAATCAGGTTTGCGAAATTCATTCAGTTGCCAAAACATCAAACAGCCTATGAAAACATCTATTTCATCTATTGTTTCACGATTGAGCAGGCGCATCCGCTTCTTTTCCGGTGCCAACATCTTTTTCAACGTGTGCAGCATTTTCTTCGTCACCCCCTGCTCTGCCGGCTGCCGCGCCGCGTTGTCTCCGGGCGGCGGAGGCTCTTCGGCTGTTTCGTAATGATATTGAGTCGCGCCCACTTCAAAGGTATGATAAGCGGAAAAGAATAACCGCATGAGACGCACCTCGGCATCAAGTCGGCGCTCGCCCCACGTTAGATGGAATTCCAGCGTGCCATATTTTTTCCGCGTTACGGAACCGACAGCTTGCCTTGCATCCGCCAAGCTGCGGATCTGATACAGGCACCTGCCGAGAAAGGCCTGCCGGAAGGGCGTTTCTTCCGTCACACGGAATTGCGCCTCCTTGTAGATGAAGATAAACTCACGTCCCCCATCCGCCGCGGAAAAAACAGTCTTGCCGTCGATTGCAATAACTCTTCCGCTCTCCTTTCCGTCGATTTCTTCCAGTACGATATCCATATCCTGTCTCCTGTAACCCTGTGTGCCTCACCGGAATGGTCGTCCGTAGCTCGGGCTGCGGTGAACGCCGCGACTCGGTCGCCGGCCGCGAGACTGAAGGCGAAGGTGGCTCTGAGTTTACGGCGCCTGTTGCCCGATGAGCTCCTGCGGCGTTTTACCGTCCTTGTTTTTCAGCGTCGAGTCCGCCCCGGCCTCCTCCAGAACGCGCACGGCGTCGCGATTGACCCATCCCTCGGAGCTCGAGACGCCTGCGGCTTCGTGCAAGGGGGTGTTGCCCTCGGCATCACGGGCATTCGGGTCCGCCCCTGCCGCCAGCAACAGCTTCAGACATGCGGCGCTGTCGTCGCCCTGCCCCATGGCCGCGAGGTGCAGCGGGGTCTTGCCGCTCTCGTCGGCGCAGTTGACCTCGGCACCGGCCTCCAGCAGAATGCGGGCGACGTCCAAGAGGTTCCACAGGGAGGCATCGTGAAGGGGCGTCCGGCCGTGATTATCTGTCGCGTCGAGCTTCGCTCCATGAGCAATCAAGGCACGCAGGCATTCCTCACGATCGCCGCGCCATCCTCCCGGCAAGCCGATCTTCCGCGCCGCCGTGTGAAGGACAGTCCCTCCGGTCTGCGGCAGCTGCGCGTTGATGTTTGCACCGACGGAAAGCAGCGCCAGCACGCGCGGCGTATCCGCACCGGCGACGGCATGAAACAAGGGAGGAAGCAACTCGGCATCACAGGCGTTCAGATCCGCCCCCGCGTCAATGAGCGCACGCATCACTTCCGCGCTTTCCGCCACATGCAAAGGGCGGTAACCGGGCGCGGCAGCCGGCGCATTCGGATACGGCTCATTCGGATCCGCCCCGGCCGCCAGCAGCAGTTTCACGCAGGCCAAATCACCGCGGTTCGCAGCCCGGTGCAAGAGATAGGTTCCGTCCAGCGAAGCAACACCCGCGAGCAGCTCGCTGAGCCGGGCGGCATTGCCTGCGTTGACGGCTTGCTTCATCTCTTCAACGCGCCCGGGCTGAAGCTCAGCTCCGGCTGATGGGGTGCTCGATTTGTTTTCGCCGCACATGGCTAAGCTCATGGTGCAGCCGATCAAAATCGCTAGTTTGAGTTTGTTGCTCATGGGTCAGAATGATCTTTGAGATTCTCCGCCGCCCGTCCGGCGGGAGGAAGTTTGAGGGACAGGGGCTCAGCCCTTCGTGCGGCTCGACACATCCGCGCCGGCCTCTCGTCCGTTTTTTGTTGATTCAGCGTCTTTCGGTAGGACTTAACGTGATTTTCCGAACAAAACACCTTTGATGTCACCTTGTCGCGGATGGATAAAATATACTCAAAGACCGTATGGACGGATACATCGCCTTCGACAAATAACAACAAACCGATTTCCTTTCTGTTCAGGGAAAGGACGTACTGCCGGAATTGCTCCATGTCTTTCCTTGCCGCTTGAGGATCCGACGATGTTATTTCTTGGTAGACCAACGTGCACGGCCCCGATTCCGTGCTGATGTCCTCGGAAAAAGGGTATGCTGCGGGCTCATCGGCAGTCGATTCTTCCGATGAACGAGGCAAGGCAACGGTCAGGCCGTTTTCGATTCCGTTTGATGAGATGTTCAACGATTTCCCCTTGTAGTTCACCGCGATGTCATAGAATCCGTCGCAGTACAAACGGGACAGGCAAGCGGTGAACTCCCGATAGCTCAGGTCTTCCGCATCGATGTTGAGACAGATGGCGCGGCTGTTCCTGTCCTTGGCTGTGCTGATGGCTGATTCATCCCATTCCGAAAGGTTGACCTCAGCCATCTCGGCGGATGCCTGAAGCGAGAAGGCCAGTAAAATCAGCAGGGTGGATGAAAAAGCATGCGCTTTCATAACATGTTGTCAGAGCTTGATTATCTTATATCACGCGAGGCGGCGGGCAGCAAGACTTTTTTGAGGGGACGGGGAAGCGGGTCACACCTGTCCCAAAGTTTGAGCAGGGGGGAAAAGGGATGCAGTAATCATGCGGGTTGTCGGGCAAGGAGAGGGCA
>NZ_CALXNG010000038.1:0-18228 GCF_944389695.1 Candidatus Parakkermansia intestinigallinarum | reverse complement strand
ATGTTCGTTTGGTGATTGTTCCCCCCGAGCCTTTGAGCGGAGAGCATCAACCCGCACCGATGTCTAGCTCGAAGTTCGGATTGCGTGAGTCGGCCAAAGGGGGGGCATCTGATGAGCATGTCGTTCATGACCCGTATAGAGTGACGGGTGGTGTTCAGGAGCTGCCGGGCTCCGAGCGGTCTGTAAGAGACTGGCTCGGCATACTTTATTGTAGTGCGGCTGTTTTGGTAATCATGTTAGTCATTTTGTATAGCAGAGGGTACCGTATGGGATTAGGAAGCACACCCGATACAGGAGAGCGGACAGGTGGCAAGGACGGCGAGGTCAGCGAGGACGGCAAGGACGGCAAGGACGGCAAGGACGGCGAGGACGGCGAGGACGGTGGCGTCGAAGGGGCGGGCCAGGGCCGCGGGAGGACCGGAGGTGAGTCCACTTCGGTTCATCGCGGTAACTCGGGTGGTGCCGAGGGCGGCCGGGGGGGAGAGTCGCGCACGGTTCCGGTGAGCGAGAGGGATACGAAGCCGGTGAATTGGGAGGAATTCACCGCACGTCCGCTGGATCCCGTGCTGAGCAGGCCGGTGCCCTCCTTTTACATGGTGCCGTCTCGCGATGTCCCCGTCAACGAGGGGGAGGAAACGGTCTTGCGTTTTCCCGATCGCGATGAGCTTAGTGCTTTGCTGGCTCTGCCCGCAAACCGCCAACGCATAAAAGAGTGCAGGTTATTCCACCGGCAGGTGGATATTGCCGCCAAATTCCAAAAATGGGCAGCAGAGAAGCCTGTCGGCAAGTCCGTACTGTTAACGGCTGAGCCTCGAGTTTGTTATTGGTTCGTCGGCGATGTGCACGGCGATTTGGAGTCCTTGGCTCGCATTTACGCCTACATCAAGCAGGAGTCGGAGTGCGATGCCGAGCATGATCGACACGTGTTGATTCTGCTGGGGGATCTCATCGATCGCGGCGAGGAGGATTTCGCCGTGCTGGCCTTTGTTCAGCAACTGCTCATGGAGCAGGATGAGCATGCGTCGCGGCTGACGCTTATGGTGATGCGCGGTAATCACGACTGTGCTCTGCGCTATGATGAGGGCAAGGCTGCGTTCTTGTCTTCGGTCGACCCCGCAGAGACGGCGGAACGCCTCAACGGGCTGATTGCGGAAGGCTACGAGCACGAAGCTCAGACTCTCGGCGCTGCCGTGGTAGAGCTGGGGCGTATTTGCCCCTGCATGGGTGAGTTAACTCATGTGTTATCCGAGTGCCCGAGCGCAACGATTCTTTTCACCCATGGTGGCGTGCCTCATACGGATTTGCAGAAGGCTGCGCTGAGCCGTTGTGAGGCCGGTTGTGTTGCAGAGGATGCGCCCCTCATTGAGTCTCTGCCCGGCGATATGCAGGAGGGGTGGATGAGCGATTTTACCTGGATACGACTGGTTGAGCGCGGACCGCGCAAAATTCCCAATCGTTCGACCCATGGCTGCCAGATGGGGGTGCAGGATGTGAACAACTATCGCCGTTTGCACTACCGGTTGACGCACCGTGCCATCACCTTTATCATTCGCGGGCACGATCACGAGGAGGGCGGATTCAAGCTTTACAGCTATGACCCTGCGTTCAACCCCGCGCGAGGAACCAGCGAGTTCAATTGTTTGCAGGAAAATTGCGGCGTGCTGACAATCAATGCCATGATGCGTGACAGGGCGGTAACCGGTGAAGCCGTGGCCGCTCGCTGGTGCAAGGGTGAAGCTATCTCCCTCTTCCGCTTCCCGTTTGACAGGTAAGAATCAAGCCTCTTGAGTCGGTTTATGGAATTGATGCTCCACGAGATGACCATTCGTTTCTTGCCCCAGTCATCACTGGCCTCGCAAGAGTTCTTGCGGCATCCGAAGAATGCGGAATGGGAGACCGTTGCCGATGCGTCGGAGTCGTTCGATGCTTCGTCGTATCACGATCTTCTGGTGAAGTGCGCGTATCGCGGCAGTGTGATAGAACGTGCGGATGAATGTCTACCGGACAAGGGCATTCTGCCCTGTCCGGATTGCGGGGAGGAAAAGTTTGTTGTGGCAAGGAGAAAAATCAAGCCTTGCGAATATACGTATGTGCGCTGCGGCAATGAAGGTTACCACCCCGACTTTGCATGCTGCCTTGTAGGAAGCATCCTGAAGGTTGTCGGTGCATTGTTATATATTTCGGCTTTATTTATTTCCCTTGGTAGTCCCCATGAGATCTCACGTTATCTTACCCATGAGAATATACGTTATGTTGTTCTGGCTGGGGTTGCCCTTTACATGACCGGCAGCTCCATGAAGAGAGGTGATTAGTACCGAGAGCCCTCGGTCTCCTCTGCAGAGAACAGCCGCGGGATAAAATATAAACTATTTTTGCGTTATGATTTGCTATCGATGCCCCCTGTGTGGTTCCCTGATGCCCCTGCCGATGCGCGAGTGTCGTTGCTGCGGTTGCGTTGATGCAGCAGAGGCGTGGGAAGAGGTTGAGCAAAGGGTTGCTCCTCCTGATTCTCCGTCCTTGTTGTTGCTCTCCGGAGACTTGCCGCAGCAGGTTCGAGTGCGCCGCGGTATGACGGTCCTGCGTGTGGGACGCCCGGTGTTGATGAAGGTTTCATCCGAGGGGAGATATGCGGACTACGTTCAGTTTGAGTTTGAGTGGCGTGGGAACGCATGTTTTGTCGTCGGATCTCGCGAGGCTCCCAATGAAACGCTCCTTAACGGAAGCCTCTTGTCGGGAGAGGCTGAGCTTCATCATGGCGACAGGCTCTGTTTGCGGGGGCGCGCCAGCGGGAGACTGGCGATGGTTTTAGTCGTGGAGTATGTGTCATGATGAGGGTGTAGCAGCGATTTGATGCTAAAAGTAGTTTCTTTTTTTCGGTTGTATGAAGCAATATTCAGTGATTCATCTTTCGTCGGCGGCTCTCGCCGATACGGTATATTTACGCCATCCCCAAAGCGCGGATTGGGACGAGTACAATGCCACCGGCACGGTGGTGGATGCTGCGTCGCTGAAGGGTCTGCGCTTGGAGTGTTCTGCTTGCGGGTCTATCGTCGAGAGTGTCGACTCGGCGTCTTCAAGCGGCGGATCGTTTCGCTGCCCGGTTTGTGATGAGAAGTTATTTTACGTCTACGTGTTCAGCAAGGCGAAAAGTGCTGCGGCGGTCAAACCGACGAAATCCAAGGCTCGGCATCCCAAATCCAAACCCGGAGCCACAAGCGCTCCTCGTTTCACAACACCAACGCCGTCTCCGGTGCGGCCTGTCTATGCGGTGCCACCTTCATCTCCGGCGCCGGTGCCCAGTAGTGCTTATCCCAAGGACGGTTTGAGTATGGAGGATTTTTTTTATTTGGTAGGATTTTTGCTCGTCGTATGCTACTGTTTCTGGAGCTTATGTACCATATTATACCCGCCCCCGAAGTACTACATTAAGTATCTCTTGGGCTTTGAGGATGCCGCGTATGAGATGGCGCGCTCCTATATTAATGGAGAGGGTTGGCTCCAGTCAGAGGATGCGTATGAGGGGTGGAAGGTAATGGAAAAGTATGCGGCTAAGGGTGATGCGAGCTGCGCGGAAGCGTTGGCCATCCGTTGCAGCCTTAAGGGTGATGCCGCGCAGGCTGCAGCGTGGTATGAGAAAGCCCAAAGCTGGAGCGATGCGCGTGATGCATATATTAAATCGGCAGAAAAGTGTTCGTCGGATTTCATGAAGCAAGAGTATTATCGCAAGGCTGTTGATGTGGGAAGGAAGGCCTACAATGATCCGGAATCGTTATCAGAAAAGGGGGAGGCAGCGTATAAAGTCGGTTCTATTTATGAGTCGTTGTACGATGTGAAGGGGGATTATGATCGCAGCTTGTTGGAAAATGCTCTCCTCTGGTACGAAAAGGCCTCCAGTCACGGGTATGATTCCGCGAGACGGGACAGCATAAAGCAGGAGCTTTATGGGAGGTGATGAGTGGTCTTGGGGGAGTATGGCATGTTCTTCATTTTTTCCAAAACAAAAACAAACACAATGAAAGAGATACGAATCGGTCGATTGGTGAAGTGCCTGCTGGCTGCAGGCTGTCTGGCGGTAGCTGTCACGAATATTGACAGTGGCCTTGCTGCGCCGTGTGCGCTCGGGTATGCCTTCTTGACGATCTGGGTGTACTTGGGCTTTCCGGCTTTTGCGGCGTTTTACAGGTATATTTGGACGTGGAGCAGTATCATGGGTATGCTCGGTTCGCTGGGTGCGATTGTGACGCTTCTGACCGTGACGCTGGGGCTTGTTGTGGTTGGGGTTGTCGCCATCCCGATCATTTTCTTGCTGACGTTGCTGGGGCTTTTGACAAATAGGGATTGAGGAGAAACTTAGGCATCACTGAGGCAAGACGCGCTCACGAAATCCGGCTTTGCGCTTGTCCACGAGCGTGAGCAGGGTGAAGTCGATGAAGGCGATCTTCATCGGGAGGCCGGGTAGGTGACGATTGCTTCTCGGCGCACGATGACGCCCTCGGCTTGTCCATTCGGAGAGATGCGGGGAATGCCCCTTCTAGGTGATGCTGTTACATCCGATCATAAATACTTAACAATAATTCATTTCTATCATGCCTGATATATCTGTCTTTTGCGGACTGCCTCTCATGAACTGGATCGCATATGCGACGTACTTGGCGATATTCCTGATCATCATGAATTTCAATTCATTCCTGTCACCGCTGAGGCTCATCGTAGCGTTGGTGGTAATGGGCTATTGCCTGTTGGGGGGAATAGTTTATTATAACATGGGATCTTTCGGAAATTTCTTTTTGTATTGGGGAATCGGCGGTGCGGCCTTCTGTTTCTTGACTTCACCGTACTGGTTGGCCATGATCGGTTTGTCGATAGTGGGGGGATGTTGGTTTTTGGCCGGATGTGTGGTGGGTGGATTCTTCTTCGGTCCGGTTTTGTGGGTTGTCATTCTCTTGCGCGTGATTTTCGGGGCTTTCCGGCAGAGCTGGCTGACGGCCGTGATCGGTTGCGTCGGCGTGTTCGGTATCGGGGTCATGGGGCAAAGTCATCATTCGTCGAATGTGGTCATCAATTTCATAACGAATCCGCAGCTCACGGTGGACCAGCATGTGATTGTCAATCATACTGAGGAGCTCCATGTGCATCAGTCGGAGAATACGGTCAACGTGCTTATTGAGGTGAAGGTCGTGCAGAATGGAGACGTTTTGGTGACTCGCCAGGTGTCCGGGAGCATTCTGCAGGGTATGTACGGTGTTGTGGAAAGGGTGTCTAATGACCTGAATCAGTCGTCCTGCGATGTGCGTTTGACGACGGATAAGGGCCTTGATTTGATCGTAAAGGCTCGCAGTGCTTCCGGTCGTTTCCTGAAAGTCGGGGACCGCGTCCGGGTGAGCGGGGTCGATGAGAGAGAGAAGGTGGTGCTCGTGGAGAAGGTATGAGGTGTGCCCGAATGCGTGCCGGCCGCGAAGCGCGAGTTCCGAGAGTCTTGCTCGACGCAGTTTGCCGTGCGGAGTCAGCGTCCGGCACGCATTGCATCAGCTGCATCGGATAGTAAGGTTTAGTTTTTTGTTTATTATTTTATTGCTAGTATGAAGCAATATTCAGTCGTTCATCTTTTGCCGACGGCTCTCGCCGATACGGTATATTTACGCCATCCCCAAAACGCGGATTGGGATGAGTACAGTGCCTCGGGCTCGGTGGTGGATGCTGCGTCGCTGAAGGGGCTGCGCTTGGTGTGTTCTGCCTGCGGGTCCATCGTCGAGAGTGCCGATCCTGCGTCCGCAAACGGCGGATCGTTTCGCTGCCCGGTTTGTGATGAGAAGTTATTTTACATCTACGTGTTCAGAAAGGCGAAAAGTGCTGCGGCGGTCAAACCGACGAAATCCAAGGCTCGGCATCCCAAATCCAAACCCAGAGCCAGAAAAGCAAGCGCTCCTCGTGTCACATCGCCTGTGTCGCCTCCTGCGTCGCCTCCTGCGTCGCCTCCTGCGCGGACGACAGTCGGTGGTGGTTTCCGTGATTTCTTAGATGAAAAGATACTGCCTTGGTACTCCTTGGCTATTTACATATGGGTCATAGGCTTTATGGTGTACATCCTCTATCCGCCTCCGATTTACTACGTTATGCACTGCTTCGGTTCTGAGGATGCCGCGTATAAGATGGCGATGTCGTATAGGACGGGCGAGGGCTGGCTTCAGTCAAAGGATGAGAATGAGGCGTGGAAGGTGATCAGAAAGTATGCTGCGCAGGGAAACCAGCGATGCGCGAACGAGTTGGCGTACAAGTATGAGTGTGATGGTGATTATTTGCAGGCCGCTAAGTGGTATGAGAAGGCTCATTCATGGAGAAGTGCCGGAAACGCTTACTGGAACGCGGCGGAAGCGTCGCCTTCTTATCTGAAAAGGCAGTACTATGAAAAAGCTGTCGAGGATTGCAAGAAGGAATATTATCAGTCCGGTGGAAGTGTGCAGTCTTTCGTTGCCGAGGATCTGGGTCGGATTTATGAGTCATGGTACAGAGTCTCGAAGGATCAAGCTATGCTGAGAGAGGCTCTCCAGTGGTACAAAGAGGCAGAGGCTCATGGCGCGGAGTGGCTCGGTAAAACTATCGGGCGCTTGGAACGGTTGCTCAGGGCATGGTGACCCTTGTGCTGATGCTTCTCGGTCTTTTGACGGATGAGGATTGAGGGGTATCTGAGCTGGGTAGGGGAGGGCATGTGTTTGCTCTTTCGCATAGCGATTTCTTTTAGCTCCTCAGATCGCCGTTGGGTGTTGAGTGCTCCTGCCGGCGGTTTTTTGTGCGCGTCTTGCGGAACAGCCGGTGGGGCGTGCTGCGGTGCGACGGCGGGTGGCGGTTCGCAAGGGGTGAGGGCGCAGAAAGACCGGCGGCCTTTTCGGGGCTGCCGGTCTTGCGTTGCGGCAGAGGCGCACTCTGCCGTCTGCGGGTTTATTTGCTGATGATGCGAACGTTTTCGGAGAGGCCGTAGGTCTGGGGTTCGTACATGAGCTGGGCTTCGGCCGGGGGTGCGGTGCAGCTGCCGGCGCGTTTGACGCGGGCGTAGTAGCGCATGTTGAGTAGGTCGCGCCCTGCCCAGCGGGTGCAGAAGCCGCGGACGCGTTCGGGGAGGTATTCGCGGTGGTCAAACCACATGCTCCAGGGCATGGGTTCGAGCCCGGCGGCTTGGCTCGGGATGTTCGGGTTGATGGCTTCCATGCACGAGGGCAGGTAGTCTTCAAGGACGAAGTATTCGAGTTCATCCGCAACTTTGGCGCAGGTCAGGGTGACGCGTACGATGTCACCGACGGCAAATTCCGTGGCGGGTCTCCAGACGCCGTCTTCGCCTTTCTTTTCGTAGAGGCGGGTGACTTGGAGTCCTTTTTCGGTCAGGCCGGGGTATTCGCGGGTTTCGGGCAGGGCTTTGGCTTTGATGGTGACGTAGACGCTGCCTTCAGCGGAGCTGAGGGTGGTGCTGATGTCGCCGAGGTTGCGGCCGGGGTTTTCGGGGCTGATGCCGGTGCTGCCGTTGCCGAGGGTGAGTGTTTGTCCGTTGCCGAGGGTGAGGCGCGCGGGGGCGCTTTCGGCGGGTTCGAGTCTGAGGTATTCGGCGAGGGCGATGAGGGTCCAGCTGCTCTGCCAGGTGGTGTTGTGGCGGTAGTCATGGCCGCGTGAGCGCATCCAGCGCAGGAAGGCGCTGTGGCGGTTGACGGGGTCGCGCTTGAGGGCGGCGATGAAGCTCAGGTCGGGCAGGGCGCGGTTGCGCCAGCCGACGATGGGTTGGTCGGGTTTGTAGCCGGCGGCTTCGCTGATGGCTTGCGCCATGAGTTGTTCGTCGCCGAGGCAGCGGGCGATGGAGTAGCGGGCCAGGGAGCCGAGGAGTTTTTTATTGTCGGGGCGCTTGGTGTCGGCTTCGAGTTCGCGGCGCAGGTAACGGCGCAGTTTTTCCATGGGCTCGCGGGGGATGTCGTAGCCGTTTTCGGCGGCGATGGTGAAGATGAGGCCGGCGTGGGCGCTGGCCCAGAGGCAGGATTCACGGCTGTCGCTCCAGTAGCCGAGGCCGCCGTCGGGCTGCTGCCTGCGGAGGAGTTGGGCGATGGTGTCGTTGACGGTGCGCTCGACTTCTTCTTCGGGGGTTTCAGCCATCTTCGGTGAGAAGGGGGCGAGGCGTTTGTAGAGCAGGTAGGGCATGAGGCCGCTGGCGGTTTGCTCGGTGCAGCCGTAGGGGTAGCCCAGGACGTATTCGGCGCAGCCGGCGAGGTGCAGCAGGGGGTTGGCCGAGGCTTCGATGGTCAGGCTGCCGCGGGTGGAGGTGGCCAGTTCGGGCGCGAGGAGTTTCGCGACGGCGATGGGGGCTTGCCCGGGGCTGAGGACGAGGCGGTGGCTTTCTTTGAGGACGGGTGCGGGGAAGCGCACGGGGAAGCGCCCTTCGACGGCATCGCTGCTGCCGGCGGCTCGCGCGGTCCAGGTGAGGATGTTTTCGCCTTCTTTCTCGGCGATGACGTCAAAGTAGAGGGTGCCGGTTTTGCGGGCGCCGAGGCGGATGCTCTGCGGGCCGGCTGCGCTGCTGAGGGTGACTTCCCAGCTGTCTTCTTGGTCGGTGTTGTTGGTGATGGTGACGGGCAGGCGCAGGGTGTCGCCGAGGCTCATGAAGAGCGGGGTGCCCGGGGTGAGCATGACGGGTTGGTTGACGATGAAGTCGCCTTTGGCGCTGCCGAATTTCCCGCCGCTGCGATCGACGGCGACGGCGAAGACGCGGTAGGTGGTGAGGGTGTCAGGCAGGGTGACTTCGGTGCTGAAGCGGCCGTCGGCGTCGGTGCGCAGGGAGCCCTGCCAGAAGGCGGTGGGGACGAAGTTGCTGCGCAGGCGCGGTGCTGGGCCGCTGCCGGCACTGCCGTTGGCGGCTTTCATCGCGGCTTTGGAGGCGACGGGGGCTGCCTGCCTGAGGACGCCGCTTTCTTCGGCTACGGGGACGGGGGCGCCCATGGGGGCAGAGGCGGCGCACAGGTCTGCGCCATCGCACACGGCGTCGTTGCAGCTTTCAGCGGTGCAGCCGGCGTAGAAGACTCCGTCTGCGGCTCGTCGGCTGCGGAGGCCGCGGGTGAGGACGCGTGTGTCGAGGGAGGGGATGCAGGCGGGGCCTTCGATGAGGTCGCCGAGCCAGAGGCCGGGCATGGCGTTGATGAGTTGCTGTTGCTCTGTGTCAATGCGGATGCCGGGATGCAGGGGCTGCGGCAGGGGGGCGCTGTTGCTCGGCAGCAGGGGGATGGGGGTGTAGCTGCGGCCCTGTGCGCGGCAGAAGATGCTGAGGGGGTCGGGTTCTCGGTAGGGGCTCAGGGAGAGCATGCCGGCGTCGACGGCGTAGAAGGTGACTTCGGCGTCAACGGGGGCTCCGGCGGCATCGGTGACGCGGCCGCTGAGTTTGATGCTGCTGCCGGGCAGGCTGGGGGTTTTCGGCAGGTCGAGTGCGATGGTGAGGGCTTTGGCGGTGCAGGGGATGTTGCAGTCGGCGGTGATGCCGCCGGGGCGTTCGTAGCTGCCGCTTTCGTTGGGCCTCATCTGGAAGACGGTGATTTGGATGTTGCCGCAGTCTTCGGGGGTGACGGGCAGGGTGACGGTTTGGCGCCCGGCTTTGAGGTCGAGGAGGGAGGGTCTGATTTTGTCGCCGATGCCCATGATGGCGATGGCGGTGCCGTCGGCTTCAAAGGTGCCGCTGAGGCTGATTTGGCCGTTGTTGCATTCGGCGTCAACGCGGGTGATGTTGTTGTTGCCGGGGTAGATGCGGTGGGGGCCGAAGTAGGGCTGCGTGCAGGTGAGTTCGCGCCCTTGGCTGTCTTTGGCGCTCAGGCAGATGTTGAGGAAGCGAGAGTTGTTCGGATCCGCTTCGGGGATGTCGATGGTGACGCCTTTTTCACAGTGGGCGGGGATGGTGATGTTGCTTTCGCTGAGGCAGCGGGTGACGGGTTTGATGATGATGATGCCGTTGGGGTGGGTGCTTTCTTGCTGCTCGGTGCTGAGGATCCGGACGCAGACGCTTTGGTCTTTGTCGAGGATTTTGTCATTCTCGCTGTTGCGCAGGGTGAGGATGTTGCCGTTGAGGGTGTAGTAGAATTCGCCCGGGCGGATGTTCTGCACCTGTGCGTCGAGGATGAGGTTTTCTTCGCGGTCGTTGGTGAGGGTGGCGTTGGCGACGAAGCTGATGCCGGCGGCATTGTTGCCGAGGGCGGGCAGTTTGACTTTGTGGGTGGCGCTGCCCTGCTCATCGAGGGTGAGGGTGAGCTCGGTGCTGTCGATGGGGTTGTAGGTGGGGCAGAAGGGGGTGTTGAGGTCTTGAACCTTGATCAGACGTTCGTCGTCGGTGGGGACGGGGGCTTTGACGTCGGTGTGGGTGAGGGTGACGCGGGTGCCTTCGAGGCCGGCGCCGTTGAGGTCTCGGGCTTTGACGGTGATGGCGGCTTCGTCAGGTGAGACGGTTTTGATGTCGAGGCTGATTTTGCCTTCCATGCTGTCGCGGCGGAAGATTTGGCAGGGGATGCTTTCTCGGTAGGAGAAGGCTCGGTCGGGGGTGATGATGTTGACGAGGTAGTTGCCGGTGATGTCTTCGTCGCCCGTGGGAAGGGTGAATTCGGTGTCAAAGGCGCCGTATTCGTTGATGGCGACGGTGCGGGTGAGGAGGACTTCGCCGTTGGGGCGCCGGACGGTGAGTGTGGCGCTGCTGACGCCGGGCAGTTTGGCGTTGGTGTTGTTGTCGCTGCGGCGCAGGATGCTGTGCAGGCGGACGATTTCACCGGGGCGGTAGATGGGGCGGTCGAGGATGTTGCACCGGGTGGGGCTGTAGCCGTCGGCATCGCTCCGGCCGTCGATGTATCTCGGGCTGCCGTAGCCTTCGATGATGATGTAGTCGTCGCCGGCGGTGGCGAGCATGAGTTCAGCGCTGTTTTCGGTGAGGGCGACGCCGTTTGTGACGGGGATGGCGGGGGTGCTTTCGGTCAGCAGGACGGGCTGCTGATCAGGGCGCGGCGCGGAGGCTCGCCCGATGAGCGGGCGGGGGCGCTGCGGGCTGTTGTCGGCTTGGGTGTCGGGTCTGTTGAAGAAGCGGATGTTGCCTTTGGGCAGGGGGCTGCCGTCGCTGCGCCGGGTCAGGACGATGGCGCCGCTGCCGCTGATGGGCATGAGGTCGCTGAGCTGGACGAGGTAGTCGGCTTCGAAGTCAAGGGTGTTTTCGCTCAGGCCGAGGTCGGTCAGGGCTTGGCGGACGGGGGCGGTGGGGCGGCTCTTGATGGTGATGAGGTAGAGGCCGGGGCGGCTGTCACCGCCGGTGAGTTGGTCGAGGTCGAGGACGATTTCTTTGCTGTCGCAGGCGGCGTCGCTGCAGCCGGTGCTGATGTGCTGCTCGGGGTAGACGGTGGCGTCGGCGATGGCAGTTTCACGGTAGACGGCGGGGCGTTTGCCGGCGGCTTGGGTGAGCCAGGTGATGTTGTACCGGGTTTGGAGGCCTTGTTCGGCGCGTTTCGCGACGAGGCTCAAGAGGTAGCTGAACTGCTGCTGCTCGCGCGTGTTGCGGAGGTTGCTGCGCAGCAGGGGGTATCGGACGGCGGCGGCTTCGGGCTCCCAGCGGCGGGCGGTGACGGTGAGGCTGTCGCTGTTGCGCGCGGTGAAGCGCAGTTTGTGTTCTCCTTTCAGCGGCAGGAGGGCCGGGGCGCCGTTTTGCGCGAGGTCGGGCCAGGCGGGGTTGAGGGTGAGGCGGTGGGTGTGGCGCTGTTGCTGCGCGAGGCCGCGTTTGGCTTTGGCGCCGGGGGGCAGGCTGAGGTCGATGGTGACGGGGGCGCTGTCTCCGCTCACGCTGAGGGTGTAGCCTTCGGCGCAGTCGGGTTCGGTGTACTGGATTTCATCGTTGGCGACGGGGCCGAGTTTGTTTTGCGCTTCGCGCGGGAGGCTGCGGTCGATGTGTATCCGTTGCTCGCGCGGGTTGGTGCGCGCGAGGCTGAGCTTGTATCGGCGATTGTCGCCGGTGGTGATGGTCCAGGTGTTGCCGTCGGGGCTCAGGGTGGCTTTTTGCCCGCCGATGCTCAGTTCGAGGCTGCGGAAGAGTTGCGGGACGTCGGCGGCTGAGATGGGGGCGCTGTATGTGACGGTGATTTCGCGCTGCCCGTTGTTGAAGTTTTGGCTGACGCTGCTGAGCAGTTCGGCTTTGGGGTTGAAGTCGGTGTAGAGGCGCTGCATGCGCAGGATGCCGGATTGGGCGGGGGCGGTGGCGCGCAGTTCCCACTTGCAGGCGGCGTCCAGCGGGGTCTGCGGGGTGACGACGACTTGCCCGGGCAGGATGCTCTGCGGGGTGAGCTCGACCCATTTGTCGAAGCCGCGCAGGCTCAGCAGTCGCCCGGCGGTCGAGGAGAAGCCGTCGCTCAGGGTGGCGGGGCGGGCGGTGGCGGGGATTTCGCGGCCGTAGCTGCGGCGTCCTTTCTCGTCCGTCTTGACTTCATGGAAGCTGTAGGTGACGGGGCTTTCGGCGCTGAAGTCGATGAGTTCGCGGCTCCATCCGGCGTTTCGCCAGACATCGAGGAGGTCGGCGGTGACGAGCAGCGAGTCGGGTGTGCCTTCGAGCTGCATGGCGCTCAGGCTGCCTTCGGAGGGGCGGGTGAAGCTGTAGTCGCTTTGTTGCAGCGGCCGTTTGCTGAGGTATTGGGTGCCGGGTTTGAATTGGAGGCGGTATTCGGTGCGGCTGTCGCTGCCGAGCGGGTAGGTGATGACGAGGTAATCCTGGTCTTCCCAGCAGGCTTCGGGGCGGTGGGCGGGGTCGCCGGTGATGGTGAAGAGGTCGAGTCCGCGGTCGCTGTCGCTCCGTTCGGGGTTTCTGCTGTTTTGGACGGTGGTGAGGCTGACGACGGGTTCGCTGAATTGGATGGTGACGCAGCGGTAGTTGTTGCTGAGGGTGTCGGCGCTTGCGCCGCCGCCGCCGATGCCGCCGCTGAGCAGGGCGAGCATGCAGATGTTGCGGGAAAGGGCTGTTTTCATACGGTCAGGGGGGGGAAGGTACGGGGTTGAGTGTGTGGGGGGGGATTGTGAGGTGATGGAGGGAAGGGGCGGAGCGTCGGCGGGGTCTTGCCGAGGCTCGGGGGAGCCGCGGGTACATCGGGACTCGCCCATGCCATTATAATATACGGTTCGGGCTGCTTTTTGTCACCCCTCTTTTTGAAAATTGGCTGATCGGGGTGATTTTTTGTTCGCGGGAGGCCGCCGGGCGGCGGAGGATGGCGGCATCGGTGATTGACTTTGCGGCGCGGTTCTGTATGATGGTGGCGTGCTTGCAAAACGAATTATCCCCTGTCTGGATGTGACGAATGGCCGCGTGGTCAAGGGTACGCATTTTGTGAATTTGCGCGATGCGGGAGATCCCGTGGAGTGCGCGATTGCCTATGACCGTCAGCAGGCCGATGAGCTGGTGTTTCTCGATATTACGGCGAGCAGCGACGGCCGCGATACGATGGAGGATGTGGTGCGTCGCACGGCGGCGCAGTGTTTCATGCCGCTGACGGTGGGCGGCGGTATTCGCACGGTGGAGGATATGCGCCGCATGCTCCATGCCGGTGCGGACAAGGTTTCGGTGAACACGGCGGCGATTCGCCGCCCCGAGCTCATCAGCGAGGGGGCGGATGCCTTCGGCAGCCAGTGCATCGTGGTGGCCATTGACGCCAAGCGCTTCGGCGAGGGGCAGTGGCGCGTGTCGACGCACGGCGGGCGCAACATGACGGAGCTCGATGCGATTGAGTGGGCCCGCGAGGCGGAGCGCCGAGGCGCGGGCGAGATTCTGTTGACGAGTATGGATGCGGACGGCTCGAAAAACGGCTATGATATCGAACTGACGCGCCGCGTGAGCGAGGCCGTGCGCATTCCCGTGATTGCCAGCGGCGGCGCGGGCAATCTCGACCACATGGTGCAGGTGCTCCGCGAGGGGAAGGCGGATGCCGTGCTGGCCGCTTCGATTTTTCACTTCGGCGAATACACGGTGGCGCAGGCCAAGGCTTATTTCGCCGCTCGCGGTATTCCCGTGCGACCCATGGTTTGAGCCGCGCGGGCGGAGGGCAAGCTGAGCGGGCGGAGCGAGCCAAGCGGGTCAATCGAGCCGAGCAGGCGTCCGCTGCGGGGCCGTCGGACGGCGGCAGGCGTTCGAAGAGAGGCTCTCCCCCTGACAAAACGGGAAGACGGAAAGGCCGCCGCCTCCGAGTGCTCGGGGCGGCGGCCTTTCCGTTGTGGCGCGGCAATGCGCCGGGGTGTTCGAGCGCGGGAGGCTCAGCGCGGGTCTCTCAGCGCACGTGTATGAGCTCGATGTGGCGCACCATGCACTGGTTGATTTCACCGTTGGCATTGAGGCAGCGCTCGTTGTAGCGCAGCGAGAAGCGGTGGCGCCCGCTCTTGATGCTCAGGAGGATGCCGGCGGAGTAGGTGTAATCTTCCCAGTGACCGCCTTCCGTGTTATGCGGCATGGCGATGAGAGCCTCCGGCTTGCCGTCCACATAGAGCTGGCGGATGGCGCAGGTGTCGCCGTCGCGCAGGGAGGCCGTGGCGTTGCAGTAAAAGACGCGCACGAGGTAGGTGCCCGACGCGAGGCTGACGTCTTCGTAATCGAGGCGAGAGGTGCAGGGGCGCGTATCGAGCCAAGCCTGTTCGTGCTCGATGCGGTACTCGGCCTCTTCGCCGATGCGGTAGGGCTGAATGACCTGTCGCGCACCGGGCGCCGAGCAGCAGTAGGGCTTGCTGAGCCCGGAGATCTGCTCGGCACTCTCGGCCTGCACGCGGTACACATCGTAGTGCAGGGCCGGCTTGATGGGGTAGCTGCAGGTGTTTTCTCCCGTGCAGGCGAAGGCCGTGCCGTTGCGGAAGAGCGAATAGCGCGACGCTCCCGGCACGGGTTTCCAGCGCAGCAGCGAGCCGGTCGGCGCATCCCATTCAGGCTCCGGCAAATCATCCTTCGCCACCGGGTGATGCCCCGTGTCCTCTTCCTCATCTTCCGACGGCAGCAGCTCGAACTCCAGCAGGTAGTGCCCCTTGGAATCCAGCGGCAGCAGCGGTGCGCCCATCTTCCCGTTGATGCTGACTTGGCAGACGGAGTTGCCGAAGCCTTTGAGGTGGATATCGAGCACCATGTCGCGAATCTTCAGGTTCGTCAGCCAGTGGCTGCCCCGGAAGTTGCGCGGGACGCAGGGAGCGAAGGTGATGCTGTCGCCCTCGCGGCGCAGCCCGAAGAGACCGTAGTAGAACGCGCCGAGCATCCCGGTCACGCTCCAGAGCTGGCGATCCGAGTTGAGCAGCGTATCCGCCGCCTCGCCCGTCTGCGCGTGCAGATTCTCCTTGTTCGTGCCGAAAGCCATCGCCGCGCGCAGCAGAGAAGCCAGCGAAAAGGCGCAGCCCTCCGAATTCGACATCTCGGCATGAGCCAGCAGCACGTAGGCCTCGACGAAGGGCCACACGGCGCGGTTGTGGTACGAGGCCTCCTTGTTGGCCTTGTACGGGCTGAACACGGGCGTGCCCCAGGGCGAGCGCGGCAGATGCGCGAGCGCCTGCCCCGCGTGATCCCCCGCCAACCCGGACATGACCGCCAGCGCCGTCGCCAGCGCATCCGTATGCTCATCGAGGAAACCGTCCACCGTGCTGAAGATGCCGTAGGCCTGATTCGCGCGGCTCCAGAAGGTCTTGTTGATGGCCTCGCGCAGATTCGCCGCCTCGAGGGCATAGCGCTGGGCCTCGTCCTTGCGCCCCAGCGTGCGGAGCATCTTGGCGAGAATGATGCGGCTGATGCAGTGCACCACATTGGTGCCGAAGGCGTAGGTCTCGCCGATGTTGGCCGGGGTCATCCAGTCCGGGTAGCTCTGGTCGCGCCAGTCGAGGAAACTCGTTTCGCCCTTGTGCAGCGGGCTCCGAGCGTTCATGAAGCGCTCGTCCTGCTCCATGGTGCGGATGAGGACGTCCGCCGCCCATGCGAGCCACTCGCGGTCGCCGAGGCGCGTATCGAGAGACCACGCACCCATCGCCCAAATCACGCGATCCGTCGAGACGGGCCAGCCGCCGCCCGTGCCCGTATCCTGCATGACAACGCCGTCGCGGACGCGGGATTCGAGACTGGCGCGGCAGGCCTCCGGTTCGAGCAGCGCTGCGCCCAGCGCCGCGGCGTACGCAATATCGCGCGTCCAGACCGTCGGCCAATTAGCTCCGGCCCGCAAGAGCCCCTCGTGCGAGATATCCTGCTGCAGCTCGTGCGCCGCGAGATTGTACATCGCCTCCAGCACCGGCAGGGTGCCCTTGTAGGACGGGCTGCCCGCGGGCGGCTGCGGCAGATGCAGCTCGCGCCTCTCATCCCCCCGGGTAATGACCAAGCGATCCGGGCTCGGGATGAGGGCCTCAAGCCCCGGCTGCGTCATCCGGCGCGAAGTGAGGCGGTACGCTTCGTTCTCAAACAGGACCTGTTCAGGCTGAGAGCTCATGACAACATCGGCGCAGCTTAGAGAATGGCCCCCGGCTTGTAGCCGACTCCGTCCGGGTAGCGCTCGGAGAGTTCTCGCACCATCGCGATGAAGGCATCGACTTGGCGCCCGGCCATGCCCGTGTCTCCGGCATTGGCGTCGTAGATCTGACGGATCTCCTCGCGGCTGAGCTTCAAGCGCGGATCCGCCCCGAGGCGGTCGAGCAAGTCATTGGAAGAGATGCGCCCGTTGCGCAAATCATTCGACACGGCCACCGCGTGCTCCTTGATGACTTCGTGCGCCTCTTCGCGCCCCACGCCGCGCTTCACGGCCGCCATCATGATGGTGGTGGTCATCAGGAAGGGCAGGTAGCGGTTGAGCTCGGTGCGGATCACGGGCTCGTAGACGCCCATCTGGTCGAGCACCGTCAGGAAGGTCTCCATCAGCCCGTCGGCCGCCAGGAAGGCATCGGGCAGCACGCAGCGGCGCACCACCGAGCAGGAGACATCGCCCTCATTCCACTGGTCGCCGATGATGCCGCCGATCATGGCGAGGTGCCCCTTGAGAATCGCGTGGAAGCCGTTGATGCGCTCGCAGGAGCGCGGATTCATCTTGTGCGGCATCGCGCTCGAGCCCGTCTGCCCCTTCGCGAAGCCCTCCGTCGCCAGCTCGTGACCGACCATGAGGCGCCACGTTTTGCAGAAGCTGCTCGGCCCGCTGGACAGACCCACGAGCCCGGAAATAATCTCAAAATCGAGCGAGCGGGGATAGACCTGCCCGACGTTCGTCCATTTGCTGCCGATGCCGAGGTGGGCGCAGACGCGCTCTTCGAGCTCCAGCACCGCTTGCTCATTTTTGCCGAAGAGCGAAAGCTGGTCGAGCTGCGTACCCACGGCACCCTTGAGGCCGCGCACGCGGTAGCGCTCCATCATGCTGACCCAAGCCCAGGCCCAGTGCACGATCTCCTCGCCGAACATGGCGACGCGCTTGCCCATGGTGGTCGCCTGCGCGGCGACGTTGTGCGTGCGCGCCGCAAACACGAGGTCTCGCCACTGAGCCGCATGTGCAGCCATGCGATCGAGCACGGCGACGGCCTTGTCGCGGATGATGTGCATCGCGCGCCAGATTTGAAGCTGTTCGACGTTCTCCGTCAGGTCGCGGCTCGTCATCCCCTTGTGGATGTGCTGGTAGCCGGCGAGATCGCAAAACTCCTCAATGCGAGCCTTGACGTCGTGGCGCGTGATGCGCTCGCGCTCGTTGATCGACTCGATATTCACCTGCGACTTGACGGCCTCATAGGCGTCGATCGCCTCCTGCGGAATATCGAGCCCGAGATCCTTCTGCGCCTTCATGACGGCGATCCAGAACTCGCGCTCGAGCACGATGCGGCCCTCGGCGGACCAGATGGACTTCATGGCATCGGAGGCGTAGCGCCCGGCCAGTACATTGGGAATAGCGTTCATGTGTCTGTCTGAGTGTTGCCACGTGTGGCGGCCCGGCTGTCCCGGAACCGCCCTCAGCATACCATCTGTGAGGCGGAAAGACAAGCGCAAAGGCAGTCATGCCTCCGGTGCTGCACACGGACCGCATTGCGTCAAAATAAAACGCACCGAAGAAGCTCTCGGGAGAGAAACGCCGCAATGGCATTTTTACGCATTGCGTCAAAATAAAACGCACCAATGGAGCTCTCGGGAGAGAAATGCCGCAATGGCATTTTTATGGTTGCTTCAAATGAAAAGTCACCATAATTATTACATACCCTTGTTTATGAGAGGAGAAGAGAAAA
>NZ_CALXNG010000037.1:0-19262 GCF_944389695.1 Candidatus Parakkermansia intestinigallinarum | reverse complement strand
GGGAGGCAAGACCTGGGGAGTCAGTTTTTTGTTTGCCGGAGGCCACGTTGTGGATCAACAAAACTGCTCGAGACCCGAATAAAGTCCGGAAAATCGCAGCCCGAAGCGCCCAATCGACTGCTTTCGGAAAAAATGAGGCCGGCAGCAAAAAAAAGACGATTTGCGCTTGCCATCCCCTCGGAATATGGTATCATGAGCCCGAAGCAGCGCGGGTATAGCTTAATGGCAAAGCTCCAGCCTTCCAAGCTGATCATGCGGGTTCGATTCCCGCTACCCGCTTCCCGACAGTAAATCTCACACCTACAACTGAGAGCTATGAAAACAAAATTGATGATTGCATTCCTCATGGCAGGATGCCTCGCTGCGCCCCTTAGCGCTGACAACGCCAGCGTCGAAGAAGTCGCCCGTTTGGCTGCTGACTCGTCCAAGACTATCGATCAAGTGTGCCAAGCCGTCTATGAAGCTGCTCAAGCGGATCCCCAGAGTGCTGACAAACTTCTGTCTGCCGTGATTGAAGCGCGAGAGGGTACGATCTCCGACGATGAGCTTTACAAGGTCCTGCAGGCCGTCATGGCTGCTGTTCCCGAGGTGGCTGAGAACTTCCAGCGCGAAGTCCGCCGTTACTTGGGTCGCTGGTCCCAAGAGGGTTATGCCCAAACGTCTTTTTCCGCTCTGACGGCTCGCGTCGTTGAAATCATCTTCCAAAACAACAACTTCCTCCAGAGTGCTCCGAGCGGCATGTATCCGCCGGCTAACTCTTCCTCCACGGAAGAAGTCATCGCTCCCCCCGTTGTGTCTCCCGGAAACTGATTTAATATCTCTTACCTGTTAACATGAAATCCTCCATTCTTAAGGCGCTTGCGCTCAGTGGTTTTGCTGTGTCGTCGGCCATGGCCGGCTCCCTTTACGATACGGCTCCGACAATCGGTATTCCGGAGTCGTATGCCGTGTCGTGGGCGGCTCACGTCAGCTTGGGTTATGACAGTAATATCAACAGCTCGGCTGATGCTCAGGAGAGTGCTTTCGTGCGTGCCGGTGTTTCGTCGGCTTACGGCGAGTTTGAGTCTGCCGATAAGATCTCTTACAACGTCGGCTTGGGTGTGATGTATTACATGCGCGAGGCCTATGGTACGAATAACCGCGTATTCCCCGACATCACGGTGGGCGGCACCTACGAGCGCAGCTTGGGTTCGGGTTCTCGCATTCGCTTGTCGGCCAATGTGGCCTACCAGCCCGAGCCCGACTACTCCAACGGTATTTCGTCGGCTCGTGCTCGCGGCAACACCTTTATGTGGAATGTTGCGGCCAACTATTCCCAGCCGATTGACGCCCGCCTGAGCTGGGTCGTCGGTGTCGGCACCAGCGGCTACCTGTACGAAGAGCGCGAGTACCGCTATGATGACCGCCAGTACGTCACGGGCTCGCTGGGTCTGAACTATAAGTCCTCACCCGCCACCACCTACGGCCTCACGCTCAGCTACCGTCTGGATAGACGCGAGTACGGTGAGAACGCCAACAATATCTACCTGAATGCCAGTGCCACGCATGCCCTTGATTCCGTGTCGAGCGTCTATGCGTCGCTGGGTCTGCAGTGCAAGAATATCAATGACCATACGTACTTCTACCCGAACTTCCGCGCCGGCTACAACCGCCGGCTGACGGAGGGTCTTTCGGCAAACCTGTACGTCAATCTCGATAACGAGAACATCGGCACCTACGCCTTCCCGACGCTCAACTACCTCTCGGATATGGCATGGCGTCTGGGTGCTCGCCTCAACTACACGATCTCGCCCATGGTGACCGTGTTCTGCGGTGCCGAGTGGTTCTACTGCGACTACTCTCGCGGCACGAACGGACTGCAGGACATGACTCAGAGCACCTACGTGCTCAGTGTCGGTCTGAATTACTCGATTACCAAGCACCTCTCGTGGAACACCACATACAAGTTCACGGATGGCAGCAAGTGGGCCGGTGACTACACCCGCAGCATTGTGCAGACCGGCTTCTCCTACAGCTTCTGACAGACTTGACACAAGTCATGTAGGGTGGAATCTCTCTCTCTGCAGATAGGTTCCACCCTTTTCAATGAGTAAATATCATGGCAGACGGTTCGGATGCAAAGGGGCGGGAGGGTGTCCTGCACGCGCAGGACTACCTGAAGGTTCTTACCTCGCGCTGGAAGTTGATTGCGGCAGTGTTCCTGCTGGTGCTCACGGCTAGTTTTGTAGTCACCTACATCATGACGCCTGAGTACACGAGCGTGACCAACTTTTCCATCAAGCCTCCCGGAGAGAAGATCCAGCGTTCCTCCGATCGCAATGTGTCCACCATTCGTCTTGCCGAGCAGGGCGACGCTGCATGGACGGAGACGCAGTATGAGATTCTCACCTCGGAGCTGACGCTCTCGAAGGTGGTGGAGTCTCTCGACTTGGTGACCGAGTGGGGCGTTTCCGAGCTGACGGCCATCAACATGCTGCGCAGCATGATTCTCGTGACGCCGCACACCTCGACGAATCTCGTTTCCGTCGAGGTCACGCACAGCGACGCCCACATGGCGCAGAAGATCTGCGCGGCCATCCCGGAAGCCTATCGTCGTTGGCGCGACGAGAAGGAGCTCAAGGATCTCTACGACGCCGTCCGCGTTCGCGAGAACGAGTACATGAAGCAGGAGGATGTGGTGCAGGGGGAGAGAGAGGCCCTCAGCGCTTACCTCCTCGAAGCGAACTTCCCGTCTCTTGACTTCCTCGGAACGGACGGTACGAGCGCTCTGATGGGAACGCCGGAGTACCAGAGCTATACCAAACTTGTCGCGGACCGCGAGCCTCTTCGCTCGAAGATCAGTGAATTGACGGTGCACATCACCAAACTTCGCGATCTTCAGGGGCTCGAGCTTCACGAGTATGTGATGCACAACATCCTGCAGACCGATGAGACCTTGGCCTCTGCCAAGGTGCGCTCGCTGAGCGAGGAGTATGAAAAGTGCCTGCGCGATCGTGAGGAGATGCTCGTCTACCGCGGGGAACGCCATCCGGACGTCATCACGATGGACAAGCGCATCGAGAGCCTTGCGGCGAAACTCGATGAAGAACTCGTTGCTATGCGAAAGGCGCTGAGCCTCCAGCTCGTTGTCCGGCAGGATGAGCTTGCGGCTCTCGATAAACGCATCACCGAGGCCGAAACCGATTTGACGGCCAAGCGCGCTCAGGTGCAGAAGATTCATACCCAGCTCAATGACCTGCGGGCCTCGATGGAGCTGCGCGATTCGATGAAGGCGGATCTCGCCGCCGATCGCATCAACGTCAACATGCCCCGTCTCTCTATTGAGATGGTCGACAAGGCGTCGCTGCCCCTCGTGCCCAGCAAGCCGAACTACAAGCTCAACATCATCTTGGGTGCGGTGATCGGCTTGCTCGCGGGTATCATTGCAGCCCTCGTCTTCAACTACTTCGATACTTCCGTCAAGACCCTTGAGGAGGCAGAGCAACGCCTTGGACTGCCCGTGATGGCCGTGATTCCGCGCGATGCCGGCATCCTGATGCTTCAGGACAACGAAGGCCCCGACGCCGAGGCTTATCGCATCCTGCGCACCAACATCGAGCTCAAGAAGACGGTTATGAACGCCACGACCTTCGCCATCGTGTCGTCCAATGCCGGTGAAGGTAAGTCGACGACGGTTTGCAATCTCGCCTACGTCTGTGCGCAGGCCGGTTATTCAACGCTCATGATCGATGCGGATATGCGGCGCCCGAGGCTGCATCGCTATGCCGAAATCAACGGTGACTACGGCCTTTCGGACTACCTCACCGAGGACTTGGAGCTCAAGGACGTGGTGCTGCGCACGAAGGTGCCGAACCTGTTTATGCTGCCCGCCGGCAGCACGCCCCTCGACCCGTCCGGCCTCATCTCGTCCTACCGCATGGACAAGCTGATCGCCGAGGCTCGCAAGCGTTTCGATGTGGTCATCTTCGACTCTCCGCCCATTCTGGGTGTCAGCGATGCCTCGCTGCTGGTCAACAAGGCTGACGCCACCCTGCTTGTGCTGCAGCCCAAGCGCATGCCGCTCAAGGCTCTCCTCCGCGCCCGCTCGACGGTCGAGAATGCCGGCGGCCGCCTCATGGGCCTCGTGCTCAACAACGTGGATATCAGCGGCGATACGCAGTACCAGTACTACACGACTTATTACTCCTACTACAGGAGCGACGGCGAATCCTCTTCGTCCAAGTCCAAGGGGAAGGCCGTTCCCGTCGCTCGCCGCGAGACACCGGCCTCGGAGAAGTCTGCCTCGGCGTCGGAGGATCGCAGCAACGGCGACCTTTACTGAGTCCTGCGTAGGCAAACGATTTGTTCACTCCCCGCTCCCGGCCGACGCCGCGAGCGGGGAGTTTTTTTTGGGCTGTACCCTGTCGCGCTCAGACCTGATTATGGGGAAGGTGTCGCCTCCGATTTGCGAAGTGACCCCGAAGCTGCCGCCGCCCGTAGCTTCCCGATGAACTTGCGGCAGCGCTGCGCGAAAGCGGCCGCCTGCTCACGTGCTGCGGCCTCCGCCGAAGAGCCCGGCTCCGGCGGCTCGCACTTGTCTTTGCCCGCAGTCGCTCTTCGTCATCGTGCGCTTTGAGGTTGACAAGGGCAGGGTAGCTGTGATATTCCTGTCCCGTGGATGGGGTATCGCACGGAGACGGAGCAACGCCATGCGGGCGTGCGTCTTTCCCTATCCCTAGCTGAATCCAATCGATTGATGAACACGATGAAAATGTTGTTGCCATGTTGTCTTTTCGCGGCGGCCTCCGCCTTTCTCCTCGCGGGGCAGAATGCCGCGACGCCTGTTTCCTCGAGTGTTTTCCCGACCACTGAGCTGCATCATGCGGCTCTGGCAAACAAGGTCGGCGGGGCGGAGAACAGCCTGGGTCGGCGTCTGCAGCGCAGCCGCGGCACCGCGCCGTCAAGCGACAAGAGCTCCGGCCGCAGCGGCTTGAGCCGCGCAGCGCTGGCGAACAAAGTCGGCGGGTCGGAAAACAGCCTGAGCCGCCGCCTCCAGCGCAGCCGCAGCGCTCAAAGCCGTCGGGTTTAACCCCGTGCTTTTTTTTCAGGACGATGCAGAAAATTGACGTGCCGGGCTATTGCCCGGCACGTCGTTTGCATACACGTTACAGCACAATTCCGGTGAAAATGGACTCAGAACGAGAAGACGGTTTGAATGCCGAAGATTGTCTCGTCTCGGCAATCGTCGCGATAGGAGGGATTGTGGATGTACTGGAAGTGCGGAACGACTTTGACGTAATCGTTGATCTGGAGGCTGTACATCAGTTCCAGCGTGGACTCGCGGTTGTGAGCCGTCGGCTCCTCCTGTGAATTCTGCCCCTTATAGACGCCCCAGGCGATGCCGAAGAAGTCATCTTCGCGGCTCGGGATGAGCTTTACATTGGCGCCGACCGAGAACTCGGCACCGTTGCCGAGCTCCTGTTTTGCGCTGAAGCCGGCGCGCGTGAAGAGGGTTACATAGTCACAGGGCGTGTACTCGACGCTGGCGACGAGACCGGCGTTGTTGCGGGCCTTTGTCCCGGTTTCCGTCTGCTGTTCAATGCTCTGGAAGAAGGGGTTGAGGCGCAGGACGAGTTTGCCGTCGTCGATGATGTGGCCCCATTCACCGACGATGCAGTAGCCGCTGCCGTGGGTATCAAAGGGATTGTAGCCCGATTCACAGTCGGTGCGGCTGACGGCGGCCATGATGTAGTTGCTGTGGTTGAGCTCGACTTGGAGGACGGCGCCGAGATTGCTGTCAACAAGCGGCAGGATGGTCGAGTTCATGAAGCCGGTGTTCGTGAAGCCCGAGAAGGAGTCGTTGGCGATGCTGACGGCATCAAAGTAGTTGGTCAAGTTGACCATACCGGCGATGAGGCAGGCGCGCTGACCGGCGAAATAGTGCATGATGGCGAGCTCGGGGATGATGAACTTGTTGGGCCCGAAGATGTCACCGTGCACGTCGTTGATGGTGCCGAAGCCGCCGATGAACTCACCTTCTTCTCGCCGAGTGGTGGCGTCCAAAGCGACGGAGCCCGAGATTTCAAATCTCAGCCAAGTGCCGCCGTTTTTGTCATCTTCGATGAGACGTTGATTGAGCTGGCCGTGCAGGAGGAAGTAGTTGTTTTTGCCGTTCGTGCCGGGCATGGCATTATTGGTGCCCCAGTAGCCGTAGGCCATGTCCAGAGCCCATTCTGTTCCGAGCTTTTCGTAGGCTTTCTGTTTGTAGGCGGGGTCTCCTTCTTCCGGAGTGAACATGTTGATGCTGCGGAGAATGTCTCCCGTTGTCGGAGAGGAGGTCTCTTCAGCGATGGCGGTCAGGGGCATCAGTCCTGTCAGGGCGGTTGCGATGATGTGTTTGGTCTTCATTGGTTTTATTTGGTTGGAAATGTTTTGATTTATTTGCTGATCCGGTCGGCGGATGCTTGTCGCGCGGTGCGAATCTATGGGAGTGTGAGATGTGGGTGTACGGGTGTGTTTGTGTTGCGCGGCGGCATCAGTTGCCGCTGCTGCTGCGGACGACACCGGGGGGCTTGAGGTGGTGCTTGCGGTTTTCGTTTGCCTTGGCGCTGCGGGCGATGTCGCCCAGAGCGCAGCCGCTGCACGAGCCGCAGCTGCCGCTGCAGGCCGCTCGGCGAAGGCCGTTGGGAAAGAGGCTGCGGTAGAGAGCCCATGCGGCGAGCGCGAGCAGAATCAGAATGGCGATGAGGTCGTTCATGTTGTAGTTGAGCTTGTTGATGGGTGTCGGGATAATTCTCTTGTGCGGTTCTCAGGAGGGGGGGGATTTCAGGGCGGCGGGAGCGTCCTCCGAACCCGCCGCCCTGAGCCTCAGGAGCGTTTCGGCATGGGGCGCAGGAGCATGTAGAGTAGCCCCAGACTGAGGACAACAGCGGCGAGTTGCCCTGTGGCGAATACCCCGGTCTGCCACCAGTTCCCGTATTGGTAGACGAGCAGGGCGATGATGTAGGCCCAGACGCACATGTAGCCGATGGCGAACCATGTCCAGCGCGCGCTGTTCATCTCGCGGCGGATGGCTCCGCAGGCCGCAAAGCAGGGGGCGCAGAGCAGGTTGAAGAGCATGAAGGAGAGCCCGCTCCACAGAGTGAAGGTACCGGCGGCTTGTATGTTGGCGGCCAGACCGCTGACATCCTCTTCGTCACCGGCTTCCTCGGCGGCTTCGTCACCGCTCTTGGCGGCGAGGGCTTCATCCTCGCTCTCGGGGGATTCGGCGCTAAAGTTCGCTTCGCGGACGGCAGGGGCGAGCTGCCAGGCGCCCACGGTAAGTGCCGTCATGGCGTTGAACTTGGGCTGCGAGGGCGTCAGCTCGAAGGCCTCTTCCTCACCGCCCTCCTCGGCTTTGTAGAGTACACCGAAGGTGCCGATGACAGTTTCTTTGGCGACGAGGCCGGTGACGGAGGCGACGGCGGGCTTCCAGTCGTTCCAGCCCAGCGGTCCGAAGAAGGGCGCCATCTGGTGGCCGATGTCGGCCAGCATGCTCTGCTCGATGGCTTCGGGCTCTTCGGAGGTATTGAGGTAGCTGAGCTTCCAGGTGTAGCTTTGGGTGAACCAGACGGCGGCCGAGGCGAGGAAGATGACGGTACCGGCCTTGCGGGCGAATGCCTTGCAGCGCTCCATGGCTCGCAGGTTGATGCTCACGCCATTGGGCATGTGGTAGGGCGGCAGCTCCATGACGAAGGGCGTGTAGCTGCCCGCGAACATGTGCGTCTTGCGCAGAATGATGCCGCTGAGGATGACGGAGCCGACGCCGGCAAAGTACGCCACGGTGGAGATGAGAGCATCGGAACCGATGAGCGCGGCGAGCAGGGCGATGATGGGCATCTTGGCGCCGCAGGGGATGAAGGTGGTGAGCATGATGCTCATGCGGCGATCCTTTTCATTCTCGATGGTGCGCGTGGCCATGACGCCGGGTACACCGCAGCCCATCGACACCAGAAGCGGGATAAAGGACTTGCCCGAGAGACCCAGCGAGCGGAAAATGCGATCCATCATGAAGGCGACGCGCGCCATGTAACCGCAGTCCTCAAGCAGGGCCAGCAGCAGGAAGAGCACGGCCATTTGCGGGAGGAAACCCAGCACGGCGCCCACGCCGGCGACGATGCCGTTGCTGACGAGATCCTGAATCTGCCCGTCGCAGTCGAGCTGAAGGTAGCCGAGGGAGGCGATGCCGAGCGATACGGCGCTCATGATGACGAACCACAGGGCGTACTCGCGGCGGTTGGCGCGTCCGTCGAGCTTGAGCGGTGATAAGCCCAAGCGCTGCGGCACCCGGCCGTAGGCGTTGGTGGTCGCGTTGCCGCGGAAGCAGAAGCAGGCCAGCAGCAGGAAGAGATTCGCCGCGTAGAGCGCGTACATCACCGCTTGGTGCATCACCTCGGGCATGTGCGGGAACATGTATTCAAGCAGGAAGGGCGCCAAGGCGAGATAGAGCCACGAGCCGTTGAGGTTGAGGTCGTGCAGGCGCCTCAGCGTCACCGGAAAGACGAGAATCATCGCCAGAACGGCGCTGAGTTGCACCAGTGACTCGAGCGGCACGCTCTCCGAGCCGAGGAAGCCGCCGAGCCAGCCGCCGACAATCGGCCCGAACAGAACATCGTTCGCCCAGTCCGTTCCCCACGTGCCTATGGTCGTGATGCTCAGGAAGTAGATGCCGAACATGACGGCGGCAAAGATGAGTAGACCCAGCACGCGGTGTGTCAACACTGCGTCAATGCGTGACGCCAGTGCTGCTTTACGGTTGTGCTCTTGGCGGCAGGATTTGACGATGGGTTCCAGTCCTTCGTATCGTCCTGCAGCGATGATGGAGTCGATGTCGTCATCCAGCTTGTTTTCCAGGCCGAGGCGGAGGGCTGCCACGTCATGACGTTGCTGAGGGGTGAGTGTGCTGATGAGTTCCGGGTCGTTCTCCAGCAGTTTGACGGAGGTCCATCGGTCGCTGTTCGTGAGGGTCTGAATGTTCTTGAGAGCCTCTTCAATAGCTGTGCTAAAGGCCGGTGCCGCCGTGGCAGACGGCAAAGTCGTCGCCGTCAGTGCTTCGCGCAGTTCTGCCAAGCCGATGAGCTTGAGTGCGCTGGCCGCGATGACGGGGCATCCCAGTGCTCGGCTCAACTTGTCTACGTTGATCTCGATGCCTTCCTGAAAGGCCAGATCTATCATGTTGAGCACAATCAGAACAGGACGCCCGGTTTCCAGCAGCTGGTGTGTCAGGTAGAGATTTCGCTCCAGATTGGTGGCGTCAATGATATTGACAATCAGATCGGGCTTTTGCTCCAATAAGTAGTGTCGCGTGACGCGCTCTTCCGGTGAGTAGGGTGAGAGCGAGTAGACACCGGGCAGATCGAGGATTTCGATATCTTCGTTTTCCAGCATTGTGCCGGTTTTGCGTTCAACGGTGACTCCCGGCCAGTTGCCTACGTGTTGGTTGGCTCCGGTGAGTTCGTTGAAGAGAAGAGTTTTGCCGCAGTTCGGATTGCCGGCCAGTGCGATGATGCGTTTCATTGTTCGCTAAAACTAACTCGAGGGGTTTAGAATTGTGTTGCCAGCAAAAGGCAATCGCCCTCGCTCCTGCGAAGAGAGAGGCGGTAGCCGCGCAGAGTGATTTCAACCGGGTCACCGAGTGGTGCTGCTTTGAGGATTTTCACCTCAACGCCTTTGGTCAGCCCCATATCCAGCAGGCGCCGGCGCAGGGGGCCTTCTCCTCCCACGCGCATGACGCGAGCGCGTGCTCCGATGGGAAGTTCGCGCAGAGTTTTGATGTGTGATTCAGTTTTCATAGTTAGCTAAAACTAATTCCGTGCAGGCGTATGATAGTTCAGACTAACTCTTGTGTCAAGAAAAATGGCGAAAAAAAGAATTTTTTTTGCAAATTTCGCCGTCTGAGGGCAGGGGTCACGTGGGGCAGCTTACTGGCTGAACTCGAGCTGCCGGAAAATCTCATAGGTATTGCCGTATTGAAGAAAGGTTTTGAGCCTTTCATTCTCCAGCAAGGTGACAAAATGTTGCTCAGCGACGAGTTTCCGGAGGCCGCTGTCCTTGAAGAGTTCGAGCAGGCGGGAACTCTGCGGGATGCGCAGCCGAAGCAGTTGCTCATTGTACAGCCGCGTGTAGCTCTTCTCATCAAGCGTGCAGCCGAAGGCGACCAGACTGGCTAGATTGGCCTGAGCGCGGTCTTCCATAGGATCGACTTTTTCGAGCCACGACGTCAGTTCGGATTGCCTCAGCACCTGCTTCGTTCTCCATGCCCAGGGTTGGGCGGGCTCGTCGCCCTGCTTCAATATAGCTAGAGCCTTCTCATGGAAGTAACCCATGCGCGAAATTTCTGCGTAGTACGAGAGCCCGACACTGAACACCCAGAGCATCATCAGGCTCATCAGAATCGAGGTAATCAGGCCGGGCAGCGAAAACTTGCGCCAGCTGAAGAGCTGCGAGAACCACTGCATTCCCTGATAAAAAACCAGAAAGGTGAAAAGGGCCGCGGCCCATGCCAGCGTCTGCACCATCCAAGGCGAAGGCTCGTGAGTGATAAAGGCGAGAAAGGTAAAGCCGTGGCGCTGGATAAGCAACCAGACCGCAATACCGCCGATGACGGCAATCGCGAGCAGCATCATGCGAATCACGCCCTTGAAGACCGTGAAGAAGATGATAGCTAGCAGCAGAATGGTCAGAATCGGCAAGAGCATGAACAATCAGGGGGTAGAAAGATTACGGCTGATTTCCTCGATGCGGCGCAGCTCCTCACGGGCCTCTTCATCACGCCCGAGGAAGCGGAGCAATTCGGCGCGGTTGGCCCGTGCGCGAAGGAAATGCGGCTCGAGAAGAACGGCCTTATCGAGAGCCCTCAGGGCGGGCTCGTACTGCTGAAGCTCGGCAAGAATCAGTGCGAGGCGAAACTGCACCTCGGCGTCATCGGGGTGGTGTGCGGCACAGTCCAGCATCTGCTTGAGCGCGTCCATCGGGCGCCCTTCGCGGTCGAGGAAGACAGCGTAGTCAATGCGCGGCACCGTGCTGTGCGGGTCCAGCTCGATGGCGCGGCGGTACTGCCGCTCCGCCTCGTCGAGCTTGCCCTCGGCATCCGCCAGCACCGCCAGCTGCATCGCACCCGTCGGCTGGTCGCCTTGGTGCTTGGCCGTTGCCTTCAGCTCCTGCAGCACCCCTGCGGCCTCCGGCAGCTGAACCAATTGATCGACGAGGGGCCAGCCGGCTGCGCGGCGCACCAGCCGGCTGCGATCATGAATCATCGGCAGCGCCTCCGCCCCGAGAACGCGCGCCGCGGCGGCGCGAACCATCGCATTCTCATCGCCGGCGGCTGCACGGGCAGCCTCCAGCAGCCGGCTGCGCTGCGGAGACGCGGCATCCTGCGCCTCGGGCTCGCGGGCCATCAGCTCCAGCAGCGTCGCACGCCAAGCCGGAATCTCCTCCTTGCCGTACACATCGAGCAAGTCCGCGAGCGATCCCCGCCCCTCCTGAGCCGCCCACACGGCGCGCGTGCGGTCGCGCACCGCGGCCATCTTCAGGTCGGGGCCGTAGGTCTTCTCCACGGCAGCGGCGGCCCAGTCATTATCCTTATCCTTGTGGCACATGATGCAGGCATTCGGGATACCCAACTGAGCACTCAGCAGCGGATCGGGAGAATTGAACGAATGGTCGCGGCGCGGGTCGCGGGCCATGTAGGGGCTCTTCGGCATGTGGCATTCCACGCAGGTCGCGCCCGCCGAGCCCTGAGGGCAGGGCGTGTGCGTCGCCATATCAATCACGGGAGCCGCCACGCCGTTCACCTCCGTACCCGTGCCGTGGCAGCGCAGGCAGAGAGAATTATCCTCCTGCGGCAGGCGCAGCTGCGCCGTATGCGGGTCGTGGCAATCGAGGCACGTCACCCCCGTGCGCCCCATGCGGCTGAGGCGCAGCCCCGTCTCGCAGTAATCCTCATCGCGCTGCATGCCGTTGGGCCAAAAGACGCCGCGCACCAGCGGCAGCTCGAGGCGGAAATGCTCGTCAAACTCATCGCCCACGCGGAACGAATCGTCAAACTCCTCGCGGCGCGCGTGGCAGGTCGCGCAATTGTCGTGTATCTGCTTGGGCGTCAACTTGCGGTCAGCCTTGGCCACCATGCAGCCGTCCGTCGGATCCGGTGCAGCCGCGAGGCGGTGACACTGAATGCAGCTCACGCCGGGCTCCTGCCAGTTGGAAGCATAGGCATCCTGAGCCTCGTCGTAATTCTTGCGGAAACCCGTCATGTGGCACCACGCACACTGCGAGTTCCAATTCATCCCGCGTCCCAGCCAGTGCCCCCAGTCGCCCAGCTTGCGCCGCGCCAAACCTTCGCTCGCCAGTCGCTCGTCATCGGCAAACATGTCGAACCACTCCTGCTTGAGCGTATCCCAAGCGGCACTCGGCGTATGCAGCGCTCCGCGCTCCCCTTGCACCAAATACTGCACCAGCGGCGTGCGACCGAGCACCGAATGCACCGTAAAAACCTTCTGCGATTCCCCATCGTGAATCTTTAGCGAACCGTCGCGCGCCGTGCGGAACGCCAGCTTCGAGCCGTGAGCCGTATAACTCTGACCGTGAAAAGGCTCCGAATCCAGAGACGCATCCGCTTGGCGCCAAGCCCAAGCGTGATCACTGCCGGCCCAGTCCTCAAACTCCTTGGCGTGGCAGGCCGCGCACTGCAGAGAAATGGGCACGGCCTGCTGATTCCAGTGAGCACTCTGCCCCTCGTAGACGGGCTTGTGCTCCGCCTCCTCGCGTCCGCAGGCAGCAAAAATCAGAGCGGCAAAGGGGAACAGGGGATGAAGCCTCATGCGCACATTGTAGCACAGGCGGCAACTCAACGCAAACGATTTCAGCACCGCGCACGGCAAGCGACCTCGGCACCAAGTGGCCTGAGCCGCCGCGTAAGGCGCGCGGCACTCATGAACCGATGAAGCCTGATGGCGCAGCGGCGCCGCTCGGGATGCTCAGAGGGAAATCCACCCCGGCATCGCGCACACATGGCGAGAACCCTCAGCGGCGGAACCCCTGAACCAATACTCCGGGCAAATCGTACAGGAATCCTCGCGACCCGACGCCAGAAAAGCAGGGAACCAGCTGAAGTTACTGTTGGAGATGATGGCGCGTGAGAAAAGCGTCATCATGTAAAAATCGACCCTCGGATCAATCTCCTGCTGATTCTCCATATAGACTAAATCCGCCCCGGAATGCGCAAACAAATCGCGGCAGTACTCAACCTCATTGGAAAAAACATAAAAACGGCTCAGAGGATCCCGCTGCCGCATGATCTCCAAGGCACCGAGGTAGTACTCGGGAGTGCAGACATCGTGCGCGGAACCGACGAAATCGCCGCGTCGCACATGGACCAGGCAGGCGTGCTCATCAGATGCAATCCGAGCCGCCACGGACTCCTCCCGCTCGCTCATCGAAGGGCGGAAGCGAAAGAGCTCGACAAGCTCATCGCGGTACTCCGCAAAATAACGCGGGTTGACGTAATACTGCGACAAGTACTTGGGGCCGGGTCGGAAAAGGTCCTCGTCGAAATCGCAGGGTCCCTTCGGTTTCAGATCTCTCAAGAGACGGCAAAACAGGCATCGACTCGACACGTCGAACCTCGAAGCATACCTTTCCCGTATCGCGGGAAAGGTGTCAGTAAGAAGAAAGATACGGTTTCGATTGCCTGAAAGATCCCGGCCGCTTTTTCGGAAAAAATCCGTTTCGAAATACGACGGATAGCCCGTTCGCCGCTCCAGCGCATAGCCGAGCGAAAACTGCCACATCTGCGACGCCAGCCCGCCGTCCATTTTGACAACGCTCCGCCTTTTCAACATCCCCAGCCTCGTCAACAGCGCATACATCGGCCGCCATTGAGCCAAGGCCGGCGCAGTCCACAGAATGAAATCCTTAACAGACATAAAACAACTCGTGCCCATCGCCTTGCAGGCCTCATCGCCGCCTCCGAAAAAATCGGGGAGAGCACCACGCTTGCCTCCGCACCGCGCCCACCGCCGAATCCCCTTCCTCAGCTGATACCGAGAGCCCAGCGGAGATAGCGCAGCGACTCATTCCACACCTTCTGATTCGTGCTGCCCAAGATCACGACAATCACGGACTTCCCCTCGTAGGTCCCGCAGGAAATGAGGCACTTGCCGGCCTTGTTCGTATAGCCCGTCTTCATCCCGCGCACCCAAGGGTAACTCTTGAGCAGCTTATTGGTCGAGCGCACATGCCTCTTGCTGCCGTTGGCGAGCGTGAAGTCCAGCTCGGGAATACTGACCATGCGGCGAATCGTCGGATTATAGTAAGCGTGGCAGGCCGCCAGAGCCATATCGTGCGCCGTCGAATACTGATTCGCCGGCAGACCGTTCGGGTTGGCGAAATGCGTGTCATACATCCGCATGCGCCGAGCCCGGGCATTCATCATATCGATAAAGCGCGGCACACTCCCCGCCGTATCGCGAGCCAGCGTCACCGCAACATCATTGAAACTGCCCGTCAGCATCACCTGCAACAAATCACCTCGGCGATACGACGTCCCCGGCTGAAGCCCCAACTTAATGGGCGGAGCCTTGCAATCCTCCTTTGAAATCGTCACCCGCTTGTTCAAATGGCCCGCATCGCAAACGCAGAGCGCCGTCACAAGCTTCTGCGTACTCGCCACCTGGCGGCGCTGCCTCGCATTGTACTCGTAAAGAATCGTTCCCGTCTTAGGATCAATCACGCAGACCGCACCGCAGCTCGGCGCAGGGGGCGGCGTCGTCGGCTTCAACTGCGTGCGCGGAGTCTGCACCTGCCCGGCCCTGTATTGCGCGGCCGTCGCGGCTACCCCGGCGCGCGTGAGCTGTCTGGCGTCGCGGGGAACGGGGTTTTGAGCGTAGCGGCGCGAAGCATCAGCTCGCCATGCACTGCCGTCGCGATGCTGGATGTATGCGTAACCCGCGACATTCTGCTGGCAGGCACAGAGAAACAGCGTCAAAAGCAGAACCGGAAAGAGGGCAATGCGTTGAATGCGTGGCATGGCGGCGAGTCTAGCGCAGCAAAGCCGCTTTGGCAAGCCTAAAGTGCTCCGCGAAGCCGCGCATTCAGACCGCCTCGTAGCGCCCGCCCGGCAGCGGACGAAGCTTCCCCGCGATAACCAGCTGCATCAGCAGCGGCGTCACCGCAGACGCACCCTCCCCCAAAACCGCGCAAAGCTGATCCAGCGTAGCATGCCCCGCACGCACCGCCTCGACAACGCGGCGTCCCTCCTCCCCCGGCGCAATCAGGCAAGACTCCTCACCCGCGCCGGACCTCTCGCGCGGACAACGCCCCCTCTCCGAGAACAACCCGCCCCGCGCGGGCGCCGAGCCCCAGCCCATATCCGCCATCAACTCAGACGGCCGACTGCACAAAACAGCCCCGTCGCGAATCAACTCATGGCAACCCGCCGACCCCAAACGATCCACCGGCCCGGGCAGAGCAAAAACCGAGTGCCCGTATTCCGCCGCCAGCTTGGCCGTGTGAAGAGCCCCGCTGCGCGTAGGCGCCTCCGCCACCAGCGTTGCCTGACTCCAAGCCGCCACAATCCGGTTGCGCTGCGGAAAACTCGTGCGGCTGGGCGCCATCAGCATCGGAAACTCACTCACCACCGCCCCGTGTCCTTGGACAATACACTCAGCCAACTGCTCATTCTCCGGCGGAAAAACGCGACTCAGCCCATTGCCCAGCACCGCAATCGTCCGCCCTCCGGCATCGAGCGCACCCCAGTGCGCCGCCGTATCAATCCCGCGGGCCAAGCCGGAAATAATGCAGCAACCGGCATCCGCCAACTCGCGACCGAAGCGCCGCGCCTGCGTCATCCCGTAAGGCGACGCCTGCCGCGTACCCACAACCGCCACCGAACGCTCCGCATCCTCCTGTCTCCACTCCCCGCGCACATAAAGCACCACGGGCGGATCCGCCATGCGCCGCAGCACCTCCGGGTAATCGGCATCCAGCAGCGTCACCATCCGCACCCCGTAATCGGCCGCGCAGGCACACTCCGCCTTCCAATCCGTGCACTCGCGCCAGCAAGACACCGCTGCCGCCAACTTCGGCCCCATGCGCGGCACCCGCTCCAGCAGATGGGGCGGTGCCGCCAGCACCAGCTCAGCCGAACCGAAAAACTCGAGCAAAGCGCGGATGCGCACAGAGCCCAAGCCCGGAATCAGATTGAGCACCAAGAGCGCTTCCGTCGGCGATAGCGGCATCATCGATTCAGCGATTCACCGTGAAATCGAGCCCCAGATCCAGCGAAGGCACCGAATGCGTCAGACAGCCGAAACTCATGAAATCCACCCCCGTCTCAGCGGCGGCGGGAGCCGTCTCCAGCGTCAAACCGCCCGAAGCCTCAAAATACGGCTTGCGGTTCGGCCCGCGCATCTCCACCGCCTTGCGCATATCCTCGCAGCTCATATTATCGAGCAAAATGTAATCCACCCCCTCAAGCTGCAGGAAACTCGCCACCTGATCGAGGCGATCAGCCTCAAGCTCCACCTCAACATGCGGCTTATCCGCCTTTAACTTGCGGATACAAGCCTGCAAGTGATCCGCCTTGCCGTCCGTCATCAAATGATTATCCTTCACCATCGCCCGGTCATAGAGCCCCAAGCGGTGATTATTGCCGCCGCCGTGCACCACGGCTGCCTTCTCCAGCAAACGGTATCCCGGCGTCGTCTTGCGCGTATCGAGCAACTTGCAACTCGTGTGAGCAATCGCCTTCACATACTTGTGCGTCATCGTTGCCACACCGGAGAGACGCTGAATAAAGTTCAGCGCCGTGCGCTCCGCCCCGAGAATCGAGCGAGCCTTACCCTCGATCATCATCACCACCGCACCGGGAGCCACCTCCTCACCGTCGTGCAGATACACCTCGATATGCAGCGTCGGGTCCACCGCGCGGAAAACCTCCTCCGCCACCTTCACGCCCGACAGCACACCCTGCACGCGCGGGCGCATCAGCGCGCGCGCCTGAAGATCCTCGGGCACAAAATAATTCGACGTCACATCGCCGTCACCGAAATCCTCCTGCAGAGCCAATCGGATCAGCTCCTGCATATTATCTGAAACCTTGGTATGCTCCATGCGCCCACTATAGGGCAGGCGCGAGCACTTGTAAAGACGGAAATGCAAGCCACTCCCGTTCCCCGCTGAACTCAGAGCGCGCGAGCCCGCCAAAAGAGCTCAGCCTGCCGCGCCGTCACCCCCCGCATACTCAAATAGCGCAGCCGCAGCAACGACGCACTGCGATGCCCCATCTCCGCCTGCAAACGCGCGAAATCGTGCCAATACTTCGCGTGATAACTCGCAAAAGTATGGCGAAGCACATCCTGTTGCCACGGGCGCTGCAGCGCCGCATCGCGCAAACGCCTCCAGCGGCGCTCCCAATTCGGCGGGCAAACACGCCCCGAACGCTCCGCATCGCACTCCGCCAGCCACGCCTCGAGCACCGGCAGCAGAGACACATGGCGGCATCCGCCCGTCTTCGCCTGCATCGGGCGAATCACCACAACCCTCTCCTCAAAATCAATATCCTCCCAGCGCAAGCGGCAAACCTCCGCCGGCCTCACCCCGGCCCAGAGCATCAGCCCCAGCGGCGGCATACAAGGTCGGTGCATCGGCAGCCGCGCCGTGCGCAGCAAACGCCTCAACTCCGCCCACTCCAGCGGCGCCACCTCCCTCTCCCTCGGAGCAGGAAACTCCAGCGCCTGCAGCGGATTGCGTCTGCACCAGCCCCGGCGCAGCGCAAACGCCACAACCCCGTGCAAAATCGTACGCATCTTGCGGCGCTGGCGGTCGCTCGTCCGCACCCGCTCCAGCGCCTCGCGGCACACATCCGCCGTCAACTCATGCAGCGGCATCGCCATCAAATCCGGCACCTCGCGGCACAACCTCGCGCACACCGAGCGAAACTCACTACGCGTCCTCGGTCGGCGTAGAGACTTCGCCTCCCCGCAAGCCTCCGCCGCCTGCGCAAGACTCATCACACGCGGCGCCCCGCGCAACTCGCGCACCCCGAGCACCATCGCCTCGCGGCAACAGCGCAACAACTCCCCCTCGGAAAGACCCGGCCCGCCGCAAAGCTCCGACAACTCCAGCCCCAGCCGCCGCAGAAGCCCCGCCCCGAGACGCGCCCCGCCGCACCCCTTTCCGCCGTGCCCTTTCCCGCGGCAATCCTCGCTTAATATCTCACTATCAGAACCTAAACTCATACACTAAATAAAATATATCTCATACAATCGCTATATCTTGCCAACGGATTGCTAATCCGCTCGCAAGACAAAAAATCGCGATGGGCAGCTTTCGCTTAAAAATAAAAGACTTTGAACAAAAGGCACCCGGCGCGTGTCAACACGGCACGGAAAAGAAAAAAACGGTACTTCTGTTCAAGGCCCTTAAGGTGAATGATATATAAAAACGCAAAAGACGAGCGGATTAGCAATCCGCTATACTACCCTCACGCGGAACCCTCCGCCCCTGCACAGCACCGAATCTCTCTCACCATGGCCAAACGCAGCACCTACTCATTCAAGAGCACCGCACTCATGGACCGCTTCATGCTCGACATCATGGAGCAGCGCAACCTCGACCGCACCTCCGTCATCAAACTCGCGCTCTACCTCTTTGCCTGTTACAGCAAACGCGAAGACGTTCGCCAAATGAACCTCCACCAACTCGTCGAAGACCTGAATGCCCGCGGACGCGATGCCGCCCACAGCTACGGCAGCTTCGGCGACTTCTGTGACAGCTGACACTTGCCTGCCGGAAGCGGCCTCCACCTCTCGAAACACCCCATCGGGCAGCCCCCTTCGGCTGCCGAGTCCGTGCCCCCTACCCGCACGCAAACGAACGCCCGCATCCCCCCTACGCCCCGGATTAGGAGCAAAAGCAGGGGAGATGCGGGCAAAAAGTCAGCAAAAGACGAGCATTCGTGTGGCCGAAACGCCGCCGATGCGAAAAGTGAAGATAACATTATCTCGCTAAGCGATTGATTTCGCAGTCTTTTGCAAGACGGTCTGGAAAATTTGCGAAAAAAATCAGCCGAAAAAGCTTGACGTTCGGCAAATCAATCTGTATAATTCGCGGCACCCCGACACGGGGCGGTTCGAAAGGACGGGCGAGAGCCAAGCGCCACGAATCGCGAAGGTGACGCAAGTCGCCGAGCGATGCAAGACGCAAGAAGCAATCCCTGATCCGGCCGGCCGAGGCAATTTTCAGCA
>NZ_CALXNG010000036.1:0-19478 GCF_944389695.1 Candidatus Parakkermansia intestinigallinarum | reverse complement strand
TTGCCCTCTCCTTGCCCGACAACCCGCATGATTACTGCATCCCTTTTCCCCCCTGCTCAAACTTTGGGACAGGTGTGTTTTTCAACTCCGTCCGCAAAAATTTCACTCGCCAGCGCGGGCAAGCTGTGATAAAGTGGTCTCGCGCACAGCACGGGGCACATGCCCGCGCCGGCGACTTCAGTCAGCTATGAACGATCTCACCCAGCCTTTCAAACGCCTGCCCGTTGCCCTTATCGGCACGGGGTCTTACGTACCTGAGCGTCGTCTCACCAACTCGGATCTCGAGAAGATGGTTGACACATCCAACGAATGGATTGTGGAGCGCACGGGCATCGAGGAGCGCCGCATCGCCGCACCCGATGAAAAAACCAGCGACATGGCCACCAACGCTGCTCGCAAGGCCATCGAAAACGCCGGTATCAAGCCGGAGGAAATCGATCTGATCATCGTCGCCACCATCACGCCGGATACGTTCACGCCCTCAACGGCATGCTACGTGCAGGCCAACCTCGGTGCCGTCAATGCGGCCGCCTTCGATATTTCGGCAGCCTGCTCCGGCTTCCTCTACGCGCTCAAGACGGCCGTGCAGTACATCGGCTGCGGCCAGGCTCGCACGGCGCTCATCATTGCGAGTGAGAAGCTCAGCCACATCGTCAACTGGGAGGATCGCAGCACCTGCGTTCTCTTCGGCGACGGCGCCGGTGCCGCCGTGCTGCGCACGGGCACGGGCATCGAGGGCGACAGCGCGATTCTGGCGTCGGACATCGGCACGGACGGCTCGCTGACCGACATTCTGCTGGTTCCCGGCGGCGGCTCGGCCATCCCGACGACGGAGGAGAACATTCACGAGAAGCTCTACACCGTGGCCATGCGCGGCAACGAACTCTTCCGCCACGCCGTGCAGCACATGAAGGATTCGGCGCTCTCGCTCATCAAGCGCACCGGCATCAACCCCGAAGATATCGCGCTGGTCGTTCCGCACCAGGCCAATCTGCGCATCATCAACGCGGTGACGGCTCGCCTCGGCATCGCGCCGGAGAAGGTTTTCGTCAACCTCCAGAAGTACGGCAACACCTCCGGTGCCGCCTGCATCATCGCACTCGATGAGGCTCTGCGCGCCGGACGCGCCAAGAAGGGCGACATCGTGCTGATGGTCACCTTCGGCGCCGGTCTCACGTGGAGTTCTGCCGCCATCCGCATCTGAGGCCGCGGCCTTCGACTTTCATCCCCCGCAGCAGCCCCCGGCTCTGCGGGGCTTTTTTTGCCGCCTTTCAAGCTTGACAAACCGGCTCGCCTGCGGCAGACTCAACTCAAGATACCCTCACTCAACCCCACACATCCATGGAAGCATACAGCATGAAGAACCCGTTCCCGGCCACCGTGCTCGGGGTGCGCCACATCACGAAGCCCGGAAGCGCCAAAGAGACCATCCACATCGACTACTCGCTCGAGGGCTCGGGCATGAGCTATACCACGGGCGATGCTCTCGGCGTCATTCCCTGCAATGACCCGGCCCTCGTCGATGCCCTCATCGCCGCGCTTGAACTCGACCCGGCCGCAGAGGTTCCCATGCCCGACGGCGGCAGCGCTCCGCTGCGCGAGGCGCTCATCAGCGCCTACGACATCACGACCCTCAAAAAGGGTCTGCTCACCAAGTGGAATGCCGTTGCCGGCAGCGAAAAGCTCGCAGCCGTTCTGGCGGACAAAGACGCCCTGAAGGATTTCATCTGGGGGAGAGATTTGCTCGACCTTGCCTCCTGCCCCGAGTGCAAGGCTCACTTTGCGGACGCGGCTTCCTTCGTCGCCATCCTCGGCAAGCTGTCTCCGCGCCTCTACTCCATCGCCAGCAGCCCCGATGCCGTTCCCGGTCAGGTCTCGCTCTGCGTCGGCGCGGTGCGCTACACCAGCTACGACCGCCCGCGCAACGGCGTCTGCTCCACCTTCATGGCGGATCGCGTGAAAGCCGGCGACAAGGTTAAGGTGTTCGTGCACTCCAACAAAAACTTCCGCCTGCCCGAAGACGGCGCCACACCCGTCATCATGGTCGGCCCGGGCACGGGCATTGCCCCCTTCCGCGCCTTCTGGCAGCAGCGCCTTGCGGATCACGCCACCGGCCCGATGTGGCTCTTCTTCGGCAATCCCTACAAGGCCACCGACGGCTGCTACGAGGACGAGCTCGAGGAGCTCGTGAACAGCGGCAAGCTCAAGCTCTCCGTCGCTTGGAGCCGCGATCAGGCTCAGAAGGTCTACGTGCAGCACCTCATGGAGCAGGCCGGTGAGGAAATCTGGCAGTGGCTTGAAAAGGGCGCCGCCTTCTACATGTGCGGCGACGCCAACCGCATGGCCAAGGACGTGGAGAACGAGCTGCTGTCCATCATCGCCCAATACGGCAAGCGCAGCCCTGAAGAAGCCGCGGCGTACCTCGCCGACATGAAGGCGGCCAAGCGCTACCAGAAAGACGTCTATTGACGCCGCAGGCGCCCCGCAGGCGCCTGTTTCCTGCGCGCGGCGCACCCGCCCTGCGCGCAGAGCATCCGATCTTGCAGACCCAGAGGGAGAAGCAGCCGCTTCTCCCTCTTTTTATGTGTCGGCGCCCTTTCCCCGGTAGCCCGGCCGCCCTCCTTCCTCCCCTCAGCTTGCGCCACCCCGGACATCGCGCGGCCCGGCGGCAACACATTCAAGCCCGACCGCACCCTTCGCCTCACCCGCCCTGCCCCCCGCATAAGCAGCCCTGCCCCCCGCATAAGCCGCCCCGCCCCCCGCATAAGCAGCCCTGCCCCCCGCATAAGCCGCCCCGCCCCCCGCATAAGCAGCCTCCCCCCGGCCCGCCGACGCGCCCCGGCAGACGAAGGCCGAACCGACACTCGAATGGAGACCTTCGGTTTGTTTAAGCGAACTTTTTTCGAACAGTTTTAATTTAATGCTTGACTTACGCGTCGCTTCATGTCAGAATGCGCGCAACACCAAACAACAATACATTACCACATCATGCTAGTAGGAAAACAAGCACCGCAGTTCACGGCCAACGCCGTTGTCAACGGAGAAATTCTGCCCGACTTCAGCCTCAGCCAATATCTGGGCAAGAAGTACGTCGTCTTTTTCTTCTACCCCAAAGACTTCACCTTCGTCTGCCCGACCGAGCTCATCGGCTTCCAAAATGCCCTGAGCGAGTTTGAAGCTCGAGACACCGTCGTGGTCGGCTGCTCGACGGACTCGGAGTTCAGCCACTGGGCATGGGCGAACATCCCCCGCGAGAAGGGCGGCATTCAAGGCGTGACCTATCCGCTCGTTGCAGACATCAACAAGAGCATCGCGGAAAGCTACGACGTTCTGGCGGGCGAGCGCTACTACGATGACGAGGGCAACCTGCAGGTCAAGGGCGAACTCGTCGCCTACCGCGGCCTCTTCCTCATCGACAAAGAGGGCATCGTGCGCCACGCCCTCGTCAACGACATGCCGCTGGGCCGCTCCATCGACGAAGCCCTCCGCATCGTCGACGCCCTGCAACACTACGAGCGCCACGGAGAAGTCTGCCCGCTGGGTTGGCACAAGGGCGAAGCCGCCATGACGCCCACGCACGAAGGCGTCGCCGACTACCTCTCGCGCTGAGAGCCGGAGCAGCACAGCCGACCATTCGCAAGCTTTCGTCGTGATAAGTCAGAGACTCGGGGGGCCCCGCCTCCCGGGTCTCTTTTTTGCGGGTGCGAGGAGGCGGCGCGGGAAGGCGGGCGACCCGCTGAAAAGGCTTGCAATACGAATGGCTTTGGCGTATGATGGCGCGCGTCATGACTGAATTGCCCAAGGCTTACGAACCGACAATTGTTGAAGAAAAGTGGCAGGCAGAATGGCTGAACCGCCAAAGCTTCCACGCTGACCCTCATTCCGACAAACCGGCTTACAGCATCGTCATACCGCCCCCCAACGTCACCGGCATGCTGCACATGGGGCACGTGCTCAACAACACGATTCAAGACATCCTCGCCCGCCGAGCTCGGCAGGAGGGCAAAGAAGTCCTGTGGCTGCCCGGCACCGACCACGCCGGCATCGCGACGCAGGCTCGCGTCGAAAAAGAGCTCGCCAAGGAGAACCCGCCGCGCACGCGCTATGACGTCGGCCGCGAAGCCTTCGTGGACATGGTCTGGAAGTGGAAGGAGAAGCACGGCGGCATCATCATCAAACAGCTCAAGAAACTCGGCTGCTCCTGCGACTGGGAGCGCGAGCGCTTCACGATGGATGAAGTCTTTGCGCCCGAAGTCGCACGCGCCTTCACCGAGCTCTTCAAAGAAGGGCTCATCTACCGCGGCCGCCGCATGGTGAACTGGGATCCGGTTCTGCGCACCGCCCTCTCCGACGAAGAGGTTATCATGACGCCGACCAAGAGCAAGCTCTACACCATCCGCTACAAGCTTGCCGACGGCTCCGGGCAGCTGCTGGTCGCCACCACGCGCCCCGAGACCATCATGGCCGACGTGGCCGTGGCCGTCAACCCGAAAGACCCGCGCTTCGCCTCTCTCATCGGCAAGACGGTCATCCGCCCGCTCTGCGAGACCGAGATTCCCATCATTGCCGACGAGCACGTCGAAATCGACTTTGGCACCGGCGCCCTCAAGATCACCCCGGCACACGACCGCACCGACTTTGAAGTCGGCATGAAAAACAAGCTCGACATCATCGACGTGCTCACCGCCGACGGTCACATCAACTGCCCCGGCTGCCCCGAGCTGCACGGGCTCGACCGCTTTGAGGCCCGCGACAAATCCATCGGGCTGATCGAGGCGAAGGGTCTGCTGGAGAAGGTCGAAGACTACGAAAACAACGTGGGCATCAGCCAGCGCTCCGACGTGCCGATCGAACCGCGTCTGAGCATGCAGTGGTTCCTGAAGTACCCCTGCGTGAAGGAGGCCGCCGAAGCCGTGGAGAAGGGAGACATCACCTTCCGCCCCGCCCACTGGGCCAAAACCTACGCCCACTGGCTCGAGGGCATCCAAGACTGGTGCATCAGCCGCCAACTCTGGTGGGGGCACCGCATCCCCGTCTGGTACCGCAAGGACAAAGCCGCCGCGCTGCAGGAAGCCGCGAAGCTCGACGAGCGCGACGCCGAGGCCGGCGACATCTACGTCGGCGTCGAGCCTCCCGCCGATCCGGAAAACTGGGTGCAGGACGAAGATGCGCTCGACACGTGGTTCAGCAGCTGGCTCTGGCCCTTCGCGACCATGGATGCGGAGTGCCGCGCCAAGTTTTACCCGACCAGCGACTTGGTGACGGGGCCCGACATCATCTTCTTCTGGGTGGCGCGCATGATCATGGCCGGCTACCGCTTCGCGGGCGGCAAGCCCTTCAGCAATGTCTTCTTCACCTCCATCGTGCGCGACCTGCAAGGGCGCAAGATGAGCAAGAGTCTCGGCAACAGCCCCGATCCGCTCGACCTCATCGCCAAGTACGGCGCCGACGGTCTGCGCTTCGGCCTGATGCGCATCGCGCCGACCGGCACGGACGTCAAGTTCGACGAAAAGCAGATTGAGGAGGGCAAGAATTTCGCCAACAAACTCTACAACGCAGCCCGCTTCCGCATGATGCAGGGGGCGGCGGACACGAATCCGGCGCCGAAGTTTGCGGCGGTGCACATCGACATTCTGGCCAAACTCAAGGAGCTGCACGCCACCGTGGCCGAAGCGCTCGGCAAATACGAGTTCAACACCTACACGCAGGCGCTCTACAGCTTCTTCTGGAATGAGTACTGCTCCCTCTTCCTCGAGGCGGTGAAGAATGACCTGCGCGACGGGGCCGATGCCGCCGTGCGCAACGCCACGCTCTTCACGATGGACACCGTGCTGCGCCACTACCTGGCGCTGCTCTCGCCCATCATGCCGCACATTACCGAAGAGCTCTGGCAGAGCTTGGGCTTCGCCGCCCGCAACGACAATCAGCCGCTGATGAGCACGCCTCTACCCTGCCCCGATGCGCTGCTGGCCGGGCTCGATGAGACGGCCGTCTCCAAAGCCTGCGCCACGGCCTCGGCTCTCTACGATGCCGCCAACCGCGCCCGCAACCTCAAGGCGGAATACAACCTTGCGACCAACCGCAAAGTGAAATTCTACCTCAAGCCGACTCTCGCGGTCGATGCGGATCTGGCCGCCCGACTGGCTCTGCTGGCCGGTGCCCAAAGCGTCACCTGTGATGCAGCCTACGCCGCGGCCAAGGGGACGCCGACAGCGCTGACGCCCCTCGGCGAGCTCTTCCTGCCGCTCGAAGGCCTCGTCGACGTCGAGGCCGAGCGCAGCCGCATCAGCAAGGAGCTGGAAAAGATTGCCAAGGAGATTTCCAAGAGCGAAGCCAAGCTCGGCAACCCGGGCTTCGTCGACCGCGCGCCCGCAGCCGTCGTCGACCAAGAGCGCGAGCGCCTCAACGAGTGGATCTCGCGCCGCGAACGGCTCACCAACATGCTGGGAGCCCTCGGCTGACAGCCTGCCGCGCCGACTTCCCTCCCCGCCGCCCGCCTCCGCGGCAAAGCGGCGGGGAGGGGGAAGTGCGTTCTTTCTCTCTCTCCACCGGGCATATGTCACAGTCCATCGCCAGAATCCGCCTCACGCCCGATGAACGCCGGGCACTTGAGCTCTGCGGCATCACGCTCGTCGAGCAACTGCTTGCAGCCGAACCGTCAAGGATAGGAAAAGACCTCGAGGCAGCTCGCGAAGCGTTTCCGCAAAAGGTTCCGTTCATCACGCCCGAGCGTCTCGCCGCCATCATCCGCGAAGCCGCCGCTTTCTGCCGCTCAGACTCCGGCTCGACTGAAGCCGCAGCTTCGGAGCACCCGACCCGGCAGGCATCCGACGGCGCAACAACACCCGGCAAGTTCATGCAAAGAGGGCGCGAAACCGCCGAGACGCAGGACAACGGCGACTTTGCGGAAGCGGCCCCGCGACATCACAAAACACAGCACAAGGGGCTGGACAACTACCACGCCACGCACCCGAAGGCCCTAGTGTGCGCGTCGCTCTTTCTGCTGTTGAGCATCGTCTCCTTTTTCCTGTTGCTCTACTGCTGCGCAATGCTGCTGCTGCACTTGGAGCCCTTCATGCACGCCGCCATTCCGCTTGGCGCGATGCTGCTGTTTTTCTGCGCCTACATGGTCAGCCTCAGAAAAAGCCTGTGCACCATATGCCGCGGGCGCATGATTTCCGTTTTCAGCAGCAAGCGCAGCAACCACGCCCACTACATCCCGCTGCTGGGGCACACGATTCCCGCAGCCTGCGCCGTTCTCTTTACCTCCTCGACCGTCTGCCCGCACTGCGGCACGCGGCAAAACATCTTCTCCGGCGCCCGCCCGCCGTCGAAGAGCAAATACCAGCGCAAATAAGAGCCAACAGCCCGACATCCCGCCATGAGACTCATCCTCACGCCGCTCCTCATCGCCGCAGCCCTCAGCACCGTCAGCCCGGCTGCCGAGACCTCTGCCGAAGCCCTCGCCGCCTCCGCACCCGAAGCTCCCACGCTCAGCGCCCCCGGTACCAACGGCGAGGCGCTTCCCGCCACCCACCAAGACTACGCGCTGGCTCTGCTGCAACTTCTTTCCGACACCGAAGTGGTTCTCAACGGCTGCCGCGACGCCGACTCCACGCAGGCCGCCCTGCCCCGCCTTCGCGAACTCGGCGAGCAGGCCCGCCGCTTGGCTGAGGCTCAGCGCAGGCTGGCCGAGCCTACCGCTGAGGATCAGGAGCTTCTCAGCCGACACGCCGAGCGATTCACCCTGCTCTGGGAAGCCATCTGCCAACATATCGAACGCCTCGAACAAGAGCATCTGCTGACGCCGCAGCTCAACGACATCCTGTGCATTGTTCCGCCCGAGGATCGTCCCCTCAAGCCCTGACGGTGCCTTGTCGCGCGACGACGCCTCGTCGGCGCTCGCCCGTGCGATGCGGGTCCGCTCCCCGCCGCGTTCGCGGGGACCGTCCCCTTTCTCTTTTCCCCTTTTCCCTTTTCCCCTCCCTCATCCCCGATTCACTCGCCCCGACAGAATCGGGGGTGAACTTTTTTTATCGCGCCCGACCACAAGATGTAGTAGGCAACGACGATACTCGCGGCAACATCGTGGAATGGACTTTCCCGAGGGAGGCGGCGGCAGGTCTCCCACTCATTTTGAGCTTGAAAAAAATCAGCAAAGGCTTAATATCGACGTGAACAAATCACCCGTATCAGCCGATGAAAACCAGCTCTACCGCACACACCCATATGACCGCCGATGAGGCTCGGGATCTGGCAGACTTTGTGATGTTCTCACAGCGCAACTGCATCCTGCGTCTCTCTCCGGTTCTCAGCGAGGGCAAAATATCTTATCCCCAGTTTTTCCTGCTGGCCTACCTCGCCGAAGAAGAGTGCATCTCGATGAGCAACATCGCCCGCATGATGGGGCATTCCACGGCAGCTGCCACCGGCATGGTCGATAAACTTCAGGATCTCGGCTACCTCAAGCGCAGCACCGCTGCCGCCGATCGCCGCAAGATCATGGTGCGCATCACGCCCGAAGGGCGCGAGCTCATCGAGCGCATGCGCTCGAACATCGCTCGCGATCTCGCCGCGCTCATGTCCGAAGAAGATCGGGTCGAGCAACACAGCCGCGCCCTGCGCACCATCGCCCGCCACGCCTCCCGCCGCCGTCGGGACTAAACCCGCCGCGCCTTAGACACCCGCCACGCCTTAAACACCCGCTGCGCCTCCGACACCCGCCACGCCTCCGACACCCGCGTCCCGTCGGCACACGCGATACTCGCCCCCCCCTCAAAGACATCGAACACCCGGGGATGAGCGCAGCCGAGACGCACGACACATTTACCCCTCCGATTCTCATATGACGAACTATTCCCCCAGTTATCTCGATCGCCTCAACGCCTTCCCGCAAACCTTCGCCCGCTTCATCACGCGCGTGCCCGGAATTGAAGTCTCCACGGACCGTCAGGCCGTCATCTCCGCCCTGACGCCGACGCACGAAGCCGTGTTGCGCGAAGCCGGCTCGGAGCCGCGCCTGCTGCGCCGCGCCCAGCAAGTGCACGGCAACAAAGTCGCCCTCGTCGGAGACATCGGCTGCTCCTACCCCGTCGAAGGCGTCGACGGGCTCTTCTGCGGGGGCAAGGCCGACAGCTGCCTGGGCATCTACGTCGCCGACTGCGCCGCCGTCTGGGTCTACGACACGCGCTCGGGCAGCCGCGCCCTCGTGCACTCGGGGAAACTCGGCACGCAGCAAAACATCATCGGCGAGCTCTTCAAATCCATGTATAAAATCATGGGCGTCAAGGCCATCGACTGCATCGCCGTCATCTCCCCCTGCATCCGGCCGCCCCACTACGAATTCGACATTCCGGCAACCATCACGCGCCAGCTGACCGAAGCCGGCGTTCTGCACGAGAATATCATCGACAGCGGGCTGGACACCGCAGCCGACCTCGACACCTTCTACTCCTACCGCACCGAAAAGGGCAAAACCGGCCGCATGCTCGCCCTCTTCGGCCGCGTGCCCGATCAGGACTGACCCGCCGCGCTCACAGCGCAACTGCCGCGATGACAGACGGAAGCGCCGCGATGACAGACGGAAGCGCCGCTGCGGACAAGGCCGCTCTGCGCCGCTCCGTGACGGCGCGACTGCTCGCTCTCAGCCCCGAGCAGCGAGCCGTCCGCTCGCGGCAGCTGCGCCTCAAGCTGGCTCCCCTGCTCGAAAGCGCCGCGCAGCTGCGCGTCGCCCTCTACGCCGCCCTGCCGCACGAAGTTGACCTTCTGCCGCTGCTCACCGAGCACCCCGGGCACGACTACTACTTCCCCCGCTGCCTGCCGGGGCATCGCCTCAGCTTTCACCTCGTGCGCTCCCCCGAGCGCGAGCTGAGCCCCGGCGCCATGGGTATCGCCACCCCCTCGGCCGAGCTGCCAAGCCTCGCGCCCGAGCACTTCGACATCGTCATCGTGCCGGGCCTCGCCTTCAGCCTCGAGGGCGACCGCCTCGGCTACGGCGGCGGCTACTACGACCGCTTTCTGCCCCTTTGCTCCGGCGCACGCCTCGTCGCCCTCGCCTTCCGCGAGCAAATTCTCCCCGCCATCCCCCGCGAAGCGCACGACCTTCGCATCCCTCAACTCATCCACCTCTGAAACCCGCCGCCACCGCCATGTTCAAGCGCCTCATCGCCCTCATCGCCCTGATTCTCCTCGCCTTGGCCGCCGAATCAAGCCTCGCCGCGCCCAAGAAAAAAGCCAAAGCACGCAGCACCGACGCGGAGCAAAGCGTCCTCTTCATCGGCAACAGCTACACCTACGTCAACGACCTCCCGGGCATGGTCAATCAACTGCTCAAAGCCGGCAAAAACGCGATGAGAATCGACTCCTTCACCCGCGGAGCCACCGCCCTGAGCGCCTTTTACGAAGACGCCTCCCTGCGAGGCGGGCGCGATAAACTGGCCAAGGGCCGCTTCACTTGGCTCGTCCTTCAGGATCAAAGCCAGACGCCGGCCATGCGCCCGCAGGCCACCATCCGCTACGTCGCCCTCTGGACGGAACTCGCCCGCCGGCAAAACACCAAACCCGTCCTCTTCCTCACCTGGGCCCACGCCGTCCTGCGCGACAACCGCGTCGAACTCATCGAGGACATGCAGGACAAGACCTCGTACACCTACTGCCGCTGCGCCGTCGATAACAAAATCGACATCGCTCCCGTCGGCGAAGCGTGGCGCGCTTGGTACAAGAAATACCCGACCAAGCCCCTGCACTGCCCCGACCTCTCGCACGCCAACAACCGCGGCACCTACATGGCCGCCTGCGTCTTCTACGCCGTGTTGACGGGCGATTCCCCCGTCGGCCTGCCGACCCTCGGCGGCGTGGACAGGAAGACCGCCGGAGACATCCAGAAGATCGCGGCCGCGACCGTCGCGAAGTTCTCGCCCGAGGCCTGCCTCAAAAAACTCGATGCGGCAAATGACGAGCTGCCCGACGCCGCGACCGCCCGCGCCCTGATCACGCGCGACGTCACCGTCAAACAGCTCAGGGACAAGCTCGGCAAACCCGCATACGTCACGGAGCAGGACGGCACCACCGTCTACCAGTTCCGCCTGCGCAACAGCGGCGAACTGGCTCTCTACTGCCGCGGCGGCAAGCCCTACAGCGCCACCATTCGCGCCGGAGAAAACAGCGGGGTTGACATCATCAACATCGACGAGCTCTGAGCCCCGCCCGTGCCGACTCGGCGCTGAAACGCGGGGGCGAACGTGCGGCGCAACAAACCACCCGTGCGGCGGCGAAAGGCCCGTCCGGCACACCTGCACGACCCTGCGTCGGCGCTCCGCACTCCGCGTCGGCACCCCGCACTCCGGCACTCCGGCGCAACACCGAAACGGCAGCGCAAGGGGTCTCGCCTCGGCGAACAAAACCGCGTTGGCCGAGGCAGCGGCCCGAGCCGGGCGAGAGCGGGCAGGACGCGCGTGCTCCCGGCGAAAATCCTCGAATGCCGAGATTCTCGCTTTTGCAGCAGGGGCGACTATGCTACAATCCCCGCGAACATTATGGACACTCCCAAAAACTACTACATCCCGACCGTCATTGAAAAGACGAGTCAGGGCGAGCGCGCCTACGACATCTACTCCCGCCTGCTGCTGGATCGCGTCATCTTCATCGGCACGGAAATCGACGACACCGTCGCCAATTCCGTCATTGCCCAGCTGCTCTTTTTGCAGATGACCGACCCGAAAAAAGACATCCACATCTACATCAACTCGCCGGGCGGCTCCGTCACGGCCGGGCTGGCCATCTACGACACGATGCAGTTTGTCTCCTGCGACATCAACACCTACTGCATCGGCATCGCCGCCTCCATGGCCTCCGTCCTACTGGCCGCCGGCACCAAGGGCAAGCGCTTCTGCCTGCCCAACTCGCACGTCATGATTCACCAAGTGCGCGGCGGTGCTCAGGGCACGGCCGCCGACGTCGAGCGCACGATCAAGTTCATGTTCAGCCTCGACAAGCGACTCACCGGGATTCTGGCGCAGCACACCGGCCGCGACTTTGAGACCGTCAAGCACGACCAGGATCGCGACAACTACATGACGGCGGAAGAATCGCTCGCCTACGGCCTCGTCGACCGCATCCTCACCCACACTCCCAACCACGAGAAGAAGTAATGGCCAAAGCTCCGAAAGTCTGCGACCTCTGCGGCAACACCGAGAGCGACGGGCGCCCCATGCTCTCCGTGGGCGGTGCCAACATCTGCTTCCAGTGCATTGAAGGGCTGACCTACCACATGTTCCAGTCGGAGATGGGCGACATCGCCGCCGACCGCATTCTGGCTCTCGTGCGCGGCACACACCCCGAACTGCTGCCGCAGGACAAGCACGACGACTCACCCGTGCTCGAGGTGGAGACGAAACAGCTCGACGAGCTGCCCACGCCGGAGCAGCTGCACAACATGCTCGACCAGTACGTCATCGGGCAAGAGCTCGCCAAGCGCACCCTCTGCGTCGCCGTCTACAACCACTACCTGCGCCTTCGCCAGCCCAAGACGGACGACGGCACCGAGATTGAAAAGAGCAACATTCTGCTCGCCGGCTCGACCGGCTCGGGCAAAACCCTGCTGGCCAAAACGCTCGCACGCATCCTCGACGTGCCCTTCTGCATCGTCGATGCCACCACCCTCACCGAGGCCGGCTACGTCGGCGAAGACGTCGAAAACATCATCCTGCGCCTCCTGCAGGCCGCGGATATGAACGTCGCCAAGGCCGAGCGCGGCATCATCTACGTGGATGAAATCGACAAGATCGGCCGCAAGACGCAAAACGTCAGCATCACGCGCGACGTCTCGGGCGAAGGCGTGCAGCAGGCGCTGCTCAAAATCATCGAAGGCACCGAGTGCAACATCCCCCCGAAGGGCGGGCGCAAGCACCCCAACGAGCAGTACATCCGCGTCAATACGGAAAACATCCTCTTCATCTGCGGCGGCGCCTTCGTCGGGCTCGAGGGCATCATCCGCAAGCGCATCGGCTCCTCCTCGATGGGCTTCGCCTCCATCGTCGAGGAGCAGGACACCAAGGAATACACCGAGGAAGAAGTGCTGGCCAAGGCCATGCCCGAAGACTTCTTCCAGTTCGGCATGATTCCCGAGCTGATGGGCCGCCTGCCCATCTTCGCCCCGCTCACCACGCTGAGCGAAGATCAGCTCGTCGAGCTGCTCACCCAACCGAAAAATGCTCTGGTCAAGCAGTACGGCAAGCTGCTGGGCATGAGCGGCGTGAAGCTCGACGTGCGCGAAGGCGCCCTCCGAGCCATGGCGAAACAGGCCATCGAGCGCGGCACCGGTGCACGAGCCCTGCGCGGCATCTTCGAGCGCCTCATGCTCGACGTGATGTACAAAGTGCCCAGCGACAAGAGCATCGACGTCGTCACCATCACCGAAGAAGCCGTCACCGGCAAAGGCGAACCCGTCATCACGCGCAAAGCCGCCCTGCCCGAGACGCCTGCGGCGCCCGCCGCCGAGGCCGACAAAAAGACAAAGGCCCGCAGAAAGGCTTGAGACATGCTGGTACTGGGCATCGAATCGAGCTGCGATGAAACGGCAGCAGCCCTCCTTGAGGAGGGCGAAGGCGGCGGCGGCGCACGCCTCCTCAGCTCCGTTATCTCGACACAAATCCCGCTGCACCGCATGTACGGCGGCGTGATACCCGAGCTGGCCTCGCGCAATCACTCCGCCAACATCCGCCCCGTGCTGCAGGAGGCTCTCGACAAAGCCGGGCGCCGCATCACCGACGTCGACGTCTTTGCCGCCACGGCGGGCCCCGGGCTGGTGGCCGCGCTCTTGGTGGGCAACACGGTGGCCAAAGCCCTCGCGCTGGCCGCCGGCAAGCCCTTCATTGCCGTCAACCACCTCGAAGGGCACATGCTCTCGCCCTTCATCACGCGCCCCGGCGGGCTCGTGCCGCACCTCGGCCTCGTCGTTTCCGGCGGGCATTCCCTGCTCATCGACGTCAACGGTCCCTGCGACTACCGCCTGCTCGGCCGCTCGCGAGACGACGCCGCCGGAGAAGCCTTCGACAAAGTCGCCAAGATGCTCGACCTGCCCTACCCCGGCGGGCCGGAAATCGACCGTCTGGCCGACAAGGGAGACCCCGCGCGCTTCGCGTTTCCGCGCCCGATGCTGCACGAAGACCACCTCGACTTCTCCTTCTCGGGGCTCAAGACCGCCGTCCTCTACACCCTGCCGAAGCTCGTCGCGAGCGGCGACCCGCACGACCTGCCCGAGTCATGCCTCTGCGACCTCTGCGCCGGCGTGCGCCAGGCCATCATCGACGTGCTCATCAGCAAGGCCATGCGGGCTCTCAAGCTCACGCGCAAGCGCATTCTGGCCGTCTCCGGCGGCGTCTCCTGCAACAGCGGCCTGCGCTCTCAGCTCGCCGCGCGCTGCGAGCGCAGCGGCATCGAGCTCGTCCTGCCGCCCAACAGCCTGACGACCGACAACGCCGCCATGATCGCCTTTGCCGGCCTGCTGCGAGCCCGCGCCGGCTTCAGCTCGCCGCTCGAAACACCCGTCGACCCGAATCTCAAACTCGCCGGCATGCAAACCCGCGCCTGACGCCCCCTCTCTCCACCCCTCCGCCGCACCGAGAGCCATGACCCTGCGCGAACGCCTCGAACGCATCCTCCCCGACCTACTCCCGGCCCGCGAAAGCGAGGCCATCAAAGGCCGCGAGCTCATCGCCCGCCTGCGAGCCGTGCTCGGCGAGGAGTACTCCGACCACAGCCTGCGCTCGCAGTTCTCCTTCATGGCACTCGATCCCGACTCCTGCCTCGCGCGCGTCCCCAACGGCCAAGGCTACTACCGACGCAGCGCCGAAAGCGCCTCCTCCCTGCACAGCCTCTTTGAAAGCAACGCAGAAGCCGGGCGCGAAGGTGCCGATCCCTTCCACAAGCTGCTCGCCCTCGCCGTGCGCCTCTACGACACAGCCGGGCTCGGCGTCTTTCTCTACCCCGTTGAAGACGAGGAAAGTTGGACGCACCCCGACCTCGTCGCCGTCCAGTGGCCGGCCGGCCACCTCGACCCCGACGGCCGCTACCGCATCGACGAGAGCGCCGAACCCGCCGTCACCTACCGCGCCGTCTGCCTCGCCCGAGCCGAGAGCGATGAAGACGCCCGCCGCGCCTTCTTCCGCGCCGCGGCCTGCGGTCTCTGGGCGCAAGAGAGCGAGCTGCTGCTGCTGCCGGAGCGCGACGGCGATCAAGACGAACTTCAGCGCCTCGGCTGCCTCTGCGGCGTCGGCGTCACCCTGCTCGACACCGACGCCGACGAACTCAAACACATGCCCCGCGCCGAAGCGCTTTTCCGCGCCGACGCCGACGCCATCCGCCCGCTGCTCAGCTCCCTGCCCCTGCGCCGCCTGAGCCTGCCGCGCCGCCGCAACAGCCCCGTCAACCCGCCCGACGCCCCCGAGCTGCAGGCCGTCTTGCAGTGGGCGCAGCGCTGCGTCGCCCGCCGCTGCATCGAACCCTACGAGCAGCGCGTCGCCGCCAACTGATTCCCCTCTCTCCATGCCCTCCCAAGCCTCCACCGTGCGCTCTCCCCTCATCGGTCGCCTGTTCATCGGACTGGCGACGCTGGGCATCGGGCTCTACCTCGCGCTCTCCGCGCTGGGCACGATGTTCATCAACGCCATCTACATCAAAGAGTCCTACACCGTCACCGCCACCGTCGACGACGTCAGACAAAGCCCCTTTGCGAGCATCGGCACCGCCTTCTCCTACGGCTACCTCGACTGGGGCGGCAGCACCGCCTACCGCCCCATCGTCTCCTTCACGCTGGCGGACAAAAGCCGCGTCGGCCTCGTCCTGCCCGACCTGAGCGCCGATGACTACGAGCGCGGCAGCATCATCGACGTGCGCGTCCCCCGCGACGACTGGAAAAAAGCCCGCGAATACCGCGCCCGCTTCTTCTGGGGAGCCCCTGCCCTCAAACTCCTCCTCGGCCTGCTCTGCGCTTGGTGCGGCAGGCTGCAGCTCCGTGCCCGAAGCCGCCTCATGCGCCGGGCAAAATGCGAAAAAGCCAAGAGCAGAGACAGCCGCGGCGGCGCGACCCCGGCCAAGCGGCGCAACACATCGACCCGCCAAGGCCGCCGCGCCCCGCAACCCGCCGCCGGAGCGACCCACGCCGTCCTCACCGACAGCCATGAGGACGCCCCGCCGAAGCCCGCCGCCGAAGCCCCCTCCGCTGCCGCGACAACCGCGGAGGAAACACCCGACGCCGCCCCTGCCGCCGCAACAAAGAGCCGCCCGAAACGCAAGAGCTCCGGACGCAAAAAGAGCCGCAGCGCCTCCGCCGAGCCCGGCGACGGCTCCGCCTCCTCCGAGTCCGCCTCCGCCGACGCCTCTGCCGAGTCCGGCGCCCCCGCTCCCGCCGCCAAAACGCGGAGCCGCCGCCAAAACGGCGGGCGGCGCCGCAAAGACTGAGGTGCTGCCGCGCCCCAGCGCCCCCGTGCCCCCGCGCACCGCGCCTGCGCTTGCGCTTGCGCGACGTTCCGCCCGCCCTTTCCCCTTCGCCGCCGCCCCTTCGGCTTCACAAGATTTTCCCCTTACAGCCGTTCATTTCGCTTCACAAGCGCGGCAATCCGTGCTAGACTGCCGCCATGGCAAATAAACCCGTAGTTCTGATCATTCGCGACGGCTGGGGCCGCAACCCCAAGGGCCCTGAGGCCGCCAAAGAAACCGGCGACGCTACCGTTCTCGCCAACACCCCCTTCACCGACAAACTTCTGGCAACCTGTCCGCACTCCATGCTCGGAGCCTCCGGGCAAGACGTCGGCCTTCCCGACGGCCAGATGGGCAACTCCGAAGTCGGCCACCTCAACCTCGGCGCCGGGCGCGTCGTCTTCCAAGACCTCTGCCGCATCTCCAACGCTCTGGCAGACGGCAGCTTCGCCCAAAACCCGGTCATCACCGAAGCCTTCGGCAAAGCCAAAGCCAGCCGCCTGCACCTCATGGGCCTCGTCTCTGACGGCGGCGTGCACTCGCACATCGACCACCTCATCGGCATCATCAAAATCGCTGCCGAGGCCGGTGTCAAGGACATCATGATTCACGCCATCACCGACGGGCGAGACACCGATCCCAAGAGCGGCGCCGGCTACCTCGAGCAGCTCAAGGCCGCAGCCGACGCCTGCGGCGCCAAGATTGCCACCGTCATCGGCCGCTTCTACGCCATGGACCGCGACAAGCGCTGGGATCGCGTCAAGACCGCGTGGGACGCCATCGTGCTGGGCCGCGGCGAGCAGTGCAGCTGCAGCCCCGCCGACTACGCCCGCAAGAGCTACGAGGAAGGCGTCACCGACGAATTCCTCAAGCCCGGCATCTTCTGCGAAGGCAACGAGCAGCGCATGCGCGACGGCGACGTCGTCTTCTTCTTCAACTTCCGCGCCGACCGCGCCCGCGAGTTCTCCCGCGCCATCATCTACCCCGACTTCGACGGCTTCGACCGCGAGGTGCAGCCCAAGGTGCACTACATCACCATGTCGGAGTACGAGGCCTGCTACCCGACCCCCGTCGTCTTCGAGCAGGAGCAACTCAGCAACATCCTCGGCGAAGTCATCTCCAAAGCCGGCCTCAAGCAGCTGCGCATCGCCGAGACGGAGAAGTACGCCCACGTCACCTTCTTCTTCAACGGCGGCGTCGAGACGCAGTTTGAGGGCGAAGACCGCATCCTCGTCCCCTCCCCGCGCGAAGTCGCCACCTACGACCTCAAGCCGCAGATGAGCGTGGCCGAAGTGGCCGACAAGTTCGTCGATGCCATCGCCAAGTATGACATCGCCATCATGAACTTCGCCAACCCCGACATGGTCGGCCACACCGGCTACCTCGAAGCCGGCATCGCCGCCTGCGAGGCCGTCGACAAAGCCCTTGAGAAGTGCGTCACCAAGATCCGCGAGCTGGGCGGCTGCTGCCTCATCTGCGCCGATCACGGCAACTGCGAGAACATGATCAACCCGGACGGCACCCCGAACACCGCCCACACGACCAACCTCGTCGACCTCATCTACTGCGGCCCCGACCAAGATCAGGTCAAGATGAGCGACGGCATCCTCGCCGACATCTCGCCCACCCTGCTGAGCCTGCTGGGTGTTCCCCAGCCGGCCGAGATGACCGGCCACAGCCTCGTCACCAAGGCCTGAGCCGCGCAAGCTCCTTTAGTTACGCGTATGAAAGCAGGCGCGTGCCCCGCAACGGGGCACGCGCTTTTTTTCATTCGGCGCCGCAGCTCAGAGCTCGATGAGAGCGTGAGCCACTAGAGAAGACAGCTCGGCGATCAGCGCCTCGGCCTCCGCCGGAGCCAAGCTCGTCTCCTTCACAAAAACCGCGAGGCAGTAGCGGTGCCCGTTTGCCAAGCGCACGAAAGCCAGATCATTGATACCCACGAGCCCTCGCCCCGGCAGTGCGGGTCCCGTGCCCGTCTTGTGCCCCATGGCCTCTACGGGGATCTCCTTCAGCCCGGCGGCAATGCGGTTCTGCCCCGTCCGGCAGCCCGCCAGAGCCTCCAGCAGAAAATCGCGGTTCTCGGCTCGCAGCACGGGGCGCGACAGGAGCATCTCCATGAGCTGCACCGCGCAGCGGGGCGACATCGTGTTTTGCAGGCAGCGCTGCGGCTTTTCGCCCATCTCGCGCTCGGTGAATACAATAGCCTGCTGATCCAGCCCGAGGCCGCGCAGATAGTCCGTCACCTCGCGCGGGCTCACCACGCGATCGAAGAGCAGATCCGTCGCATTGTTGTCGCTCTGTTGCAGCGCGTAGAGCAGTAAATCGCGCAGCGTCAGCTCCGCGCAGCCCTCGGGATAGGCCTCGCGCATCGGGCTCCATGTCTCGGCATCCAGCTCCTCCCCCGTGAACGGCACCCTCTCGTCAAGGCGCCGTCCCTCGCGCTCCAGCCGATCCAGCACCGCCATGGCCAACGGCAACTTCATCACGCTCATCAGCGGGTAATCCGGCCTATCGCCCAGCAGCAACTCCTGCCGCCCGTCGATCAGCAAAGCCACCCCCACCCGCGCCTCGCGCATGCCGGGCAGCGCCTCGATCGACGCCTTCAGATCCTCCAGCCGTGCAGGAGGTAGCGGATGAGCCACTCCCTCCTCCTCCGCCGCAAGCGCCCCGGCGCCCTCGCGCAGCGGGGCAGATTCCTCAGCCCCCTCCGCAGCCAACGCAGCCCCCGCCCCGGCAGCAGCAAGCAGCGCCGCCATCGGCAACAACATCACCCTCACGCACCTCATACGACTCACGCGCCTCATACGACTCATCGACATCATGCGCCCATTATAGCAGCGGCACGCGCCGCGTCAAGGCAGATTCTCGCACCGCCCCGCATCCCCGGGTCTGTTTCAAATTTGCTGGTAGTAGTCGTGGGAGGTTTTGTGGAGTCTTTGAAGGCGCATGAAGTACACTTGGCGCATTTTCAGCCACAGGTATTCCTCATCAAATAGCCCGCA
>NZ_CALXNG010000035.1:0-19887 GCF_944389695.1 Candidatus Parakkermansia intestinigallinarum | reverse complement strand
GTTCTGTGCTACCTTGGGTGCGTTCATTTTTGACGCATCCATACCTTTCGGTGCGTTTTCTTTTTGACGCAATACGTGCGCTCCCCGTCATTATAAGCTTGATTTTTGGGCTCAAAAAGCGCATCCTTGACCCGCAGGGTGTGTCAATCCCCCGCGCCCGACACGAGCCATGATTCGCATATACACCCAGACGGAGAATGGAATCTCGCGCACGGTAGGTCTGGAGGAGCAGGACTATCGCAAGGGAGACATTTTCTGGATTGACCTGCTCACGCCCAGCGCCGCCGAGCTGCACTACGCCGAAGAACTCTGCAGCATCGAAATGCCCACCAAGGATGAGATGCGCGAAATTGAGGCCACCTCGCGCCTCTACTGCGAAGACGGCGGGCGCTTCATGACGACCACCGTGTTGAGCCGCGTCGAAACCGACGAGCCGATGATCGCGGAAATCTCCTTCATCCTCAAGCAGCGCGTCCTCATCACCATCAGGCACACCGACTCGTACTCCTTCCGCGTCTTCTCGCACCAGCTGCTGCGCATGCCGGGCACCAACCGAGACCTCGTCTTCATCGGGCTGCTGGAAACCCTGGTCGACCGTCAGGCCGACGTCCTCGAGCGCTTCGGAGCGGATCTCGACGTGCTCTCCAAAAAAATCTTCGGCACGCACCGCGTGCGCCGCAAAGAAAAGAGCGAGGATCCGGACACCGAAGACCTGCGCGACGCCCTCGTCGAACTCGGCCGCGTCGGCGACCTCATCACCCGGCAGCGCGATGCCCTCGTCAACCTGCTGCGCCTTATCACCTACGCCGGCAACGAAGAATCCTGCACGGAAGCGCACACCGGACTCTATGCGGCGCTGCGCCCCGTTTCGCGAGACGTCAACTCCCTCTCCGAGTACGCGTCCTTCCTCTCGAACAAAATCAACTTCATGCTCGATGCCGTGCTCGGGCTCATCAACATCGAGCAGAACGACATCGTCAAAGTCTTCACCATCATGTCGGTCGTCTTCCTGCCGCCCACGCTCATCGCGAGCGTCTTCGGCATGAACTTCGACTACATCCCCTTCCTGCACACGGGCTGGGGCGTTTGGCTCTCGCTGGGCCTGATGCTCGCCTCTGCCATCGTGCCGCTCATCGTCTTCAAACTCAAACGCTTCATCTGACGCAACATGATTACCCCCCGCTCTCCCTTCTGCCCTGAGAAAGAAATCCTCAAGGCCGACATCCTCGTCGAGGCTCTGCCCTTCATGCAGGCCTATCGCGACAAAACCATCCTCATCAAGTTCGGCGGCTCCGCGATGGATGACCCCGAGCTCGTGCGTCACCTCATGCGCGACATCGTCGTGCTCGAGGCCATGGGGCTCAACCCCGTCGTCGTGCACGGCGGCGGCAAGGCAATCTCGAAGGCCATGAAAGAAGCCGGGCTCGAAGCCACCTTCGTCAACGGCCTGCGCGTCACCACCGAAGAAGCCATCAACATTGTTGAAAGCACCCTCTCCGGCAGCATCAACCCGGGACTCGTCGAAATGATGCGCGACTGGGGCGGCAAAGCCGTCGGCATCCCCGGCACCTCCGTCTTCGTCGGTGAAAAAATCCGCGAGCGCGACGCCGAAGGCAAACCCGTGGACATCGGCCGAGTCGGGCGCGTCATCGGCTGCCTGCTGCCGCGCATCGAAGAAGCGCTCTCGCTGCAACTCACCCCCATCATCTCTCCGCTGGCCCGCGAACTGGGCACCAGCCAATCCCTCAACGTGAACGCCGACCTCGCCGCCGCCGCTCTGGCGCGCGAGCTCAAGCCCGTCAAGCTCATCTACATCTCCGACGTGCCCGGCCTGCTGCGCGACCCGGCGGACCCGACCACCATCATCAAGAGCATCAACCGCCGCGAAGCCTTCCAGCTCATCGACGAAGGCGTCATCTCCGGCGGCATGATCCCGAAAGTCAAGAGCGCGGTGGACGCCCTCAACGCGGGCGTTCGCAAGGTGCACTTCATCGACGGCCGCCTGCCGCACACCCTGCTGATGGAAATTTTCACCTCCGAAGGCATCGGCACCGAGATCGTCCGCGAGCAGCGCTGAGGCGCGATTCCGACCGCAACCGAGATGAATACACCCGCCAACATCGGAATACTCGCCCCGCACAAATCCGCCTCCTGCGTGCACGCCATGCAGCGGCTTCAGGCCGAGTGCGCGCGCGTCGGCATCATCGCCTGCGAGATCAAAGACATCGAGAGTGCGCTCGACATGCCGGGCGCACCCTCGCTCGTCCTCTGCCTCGGCGGTGACGGCACCATGTTGGCCGCCTCGGCCGAAGCGGCGCGGCACGGCATCATCCTCGGCGGCATCAACCTCGGCCACCTCGGCTTCCTGAGCGCCTGCGGCCGCGAAGAAATCGCGCTGCTGGTGCAAGCTCTGGCCGACGGCACCTACGAAGTCGAAGAGCGCACCATGCTTGAGGTCATCCGTCGCGGCACCGCCAGCAGCTCGGTCAAACCCCATCTCGCCCTCAACGAAATGGCGCTCATGCGCGCCCAGACCGGCAAGATGGTCGACGTCGACGTTGAAATCGACGGGCGCCTGCTCAACCGCTACCACGCCGACGGCATCCTCGTCGCCACCCCCACCGGCTCGACCGCCTACTCCCTCTCCGCCGGCGGCCCGCTCGTCTGGCCGAACGCCGGTGTGATCTGCCTGACTCCCATCTGTCCGCACAGCCTCACCAACCGCTCCGTCGTGCTGCCCGACAGCGTTGAACTCATCATGCGTCCGCGCGAAAGGCGGGGGCGAGCCGGTGAATCACTCCTCTACTCGCTCGACGGTCGCCGCATCCACCCCATCGCCCTCAACGATACCCTCGTCATCCGCAAAGCCCGGCAGCCCCTCAACCTGCTCAGCCTGCCTGCGGGCGACTACGCCACCCGCCTGCGCGTCAAACTCGGCTGGTGAGCCCCCCCCCCCCACACACGAGCCCACAGCCCTCCACGCGCCGCCCTCGCTCCTCACCCTCCTCCGAGTCGGCGTCCTCCTGCGCACCCCCTTACCCGAATCGACATCATGCAAACCCTCATCTGCGTCGGCCTCGGCAGCTTCTGCGGCGGCATCATGCGCTACGGCTGCGGCCTCTGGGTACAACAGCATTGGGGTGAGAGCGGTTTCCCGCGCCACACCCTGCTCATCAACCTCGGCGGCTGTCTGCTGCTCGGCGTCCTCAACGGCCTCTTCAGCCTGCGCGAGCTCATGCACCCCGACCTGCGTGCCGCCCTCACCGTCGGCCTCTGCGGCGGCTTCACCACCTTCTCCACCTTCTCGCAAGAGAGCTTCAGACTCATGCGCAGCGGCGCTTGGGTCTCCGCCCTCAGCTACGTCGCCCTCTCGGTCATCCTCGGCCTCATCCTCTTTGCGGCAGGCTGGTGGGCCGCGCGCCGCGTCATCTGAAAAACGCCCCGCCTGTTCCGCCGTGAGCACCTGAGCGAGCCTTCCCCGGCTCTCCCTCCCGAAGCGCTTCCCCGGCTCTCCTTCACGCCGCGTCTTTGAACCGCTTTCCCGACGCGTTTTTTCGCCGCTTTCCCGGAGCGTCTTTTCGCTGCGTCTTTTCGCTCGTTTTCCGACCGCCGGAGCCGCTTTTCTCCGGCGGCGCAGCGGCCGCAAACACACAACACACGCGCAGGAAGCCGCCGACGCAGGCCGCGCCGCACGCGGCGACATTCTGCTTGCCAAACGCTGCGCGGGGGCGTATACTGCACACGTATGAACGAACTTATCTCCATACTTGAACAAGCGGTGACGGAAGGCAAGCTTCTTCCCGCTTCCCTCGAAAACATCCGACTGCTGATGAGCGGCACCAAAGATCCCGTCGTGCCCGCCGCCATCGGCGAGCTTGTCGAGAAGAGTGAATGGACGGAGCTCAACAACCGCTTCTACAAGACCCTGGCCTTCGGTACCGGCGGCCTGCGCGGTCGCACCATCGGCACCGTCATCGTGCCGGCAGAACAAGGCAAAGGCGGCGTCAACGGCCGCCCCGAATTCCCCTGCGTCGGCACCGCCTGCATGAACTTCTTCAACGTCGGGCGCGCCATGCGCGGCCTCATCACCTACGTGCGCCGATTCGTCGAAGCCGAAGGCAGCGGGCGCAAGCCCCTCCTCGTTATCGGTCACGACACGCGCCACTTCTCGCGCGACTTCGCCGAATACTGCTCCCGCATCGCCCTCGACCTCGGCTGCGACTGCGCCCTCTTCGACGGGCCCTGCTCCGTGCCTGAAGTCTCCTTTGCCATCCGCGAGCTGCGAGCCGATACCGGCGTGATGATCACCGCCTCGCACAACCCGGCCCACGACAACGGCTTCAAGGCCTACTTCAACGACGGCGCCCAGCTCATCGCCCCGCATGACAAAGCCGTCATCGCCGAAGTGAACAAACTCACCGGCGACAGCTACGAAGCCCTCCCCGCCGAGCAGCAGGGCAGCCTGCGCGTCCTCGACTCCTCCTTTGACTCCGTCTACATCGAGCGCCTCAAGGGCATCGTCCTGCGCCCGGACGTCTTCGGCAAAGCCTCCGCCAAGGTCGTCTACACCAACCTCCACGGCACCGGCAAGCGCTGCATCGTCCCGATGCTCAAGAGCATCGGCTGCCAAGTCAGCACCGTGGCCGCCCAGGACGTGCAGGACGGCCGCTTCCCGACCGTCGCCAGCCCGAACCCCGAGAATGCCCCCGCGCTCGACATGGCCATTGCTCAGGCCGACGCCGAGCAGGCCGACCTCGTCATCGCCACCGACCCCGACTGCGACCGCATGGGCATCGCCGTGCGCGACACCGCGACCGGCAAGATGCAACTGCTCACCGGCAACCAGACCGGCTGCCTGCTCGCGTGGTACCGCTGCATGAGCATGATTGAGCTCGGCCTCATCAACGAGAGCAACATCGCGCACACCGTGCTCGTCAAAACCTTCGTGACCAGCCCCCTTCAGGACGCCATTGCCTCCTCCTACGGCATCGCCCCCGTCAACGTCCTCACCGGCTTCAAGTACATCGCCGCCAAACTCGGCAAGTATGAGAAAGCCATCCCCGAGGAACTGCGCCGCGACTACCGCAGCCTCAGCGAGGCCGAGACGCGCGCCCTGCGCCTGCAGTACAGCAAATACTTCGTCTTCGGCGGCGAAGAAAGCTACGGCTACCTCGCCCAAGACTTCGTGCGCGACAAGGACGCCAACGCCGCCGCCCTCTGCCTCGCCGAGATGAACGCCTACCTCGCCACCCGCGGCATCGGCCTGCTGGAGTGCCTCAACAACATCTACAAGCAGTTCGGCTACTACAAGGAGCTCGGCAAGAGCCTCGTCATGGAAGGTGCCGACGGCGCCGCCAAGATCGCCGCGCTCACCCAGAGCTACATCGCCAACCCGCCCGCCGAAATGGACGGCAGCAAAGTCGTGAACGTGCGCGACTTCTCCGCCGGCACCTTGGTTGATGCGGAAGGCGACCCCATTCCCGCCGAGAAGATGCTCTTCTTCGACCTCGCCGACGGCCGCAGCTTTGCCGTGCGTCCCTCCGGCACCGAGCCGAAGATCAAGTATTACCTCTTCGCTCACGGCGAGCCCGGCGTCGACCCGGCCGAGGCTCGCCCCCTCGTCGAGGCCGGCATCGACGCTCTCTGGAAGGCCATCGAGGCCGACGTCGCCGTCCGCAGCTGCTGAATCGGCAGTGCGTCGAGACGGGCGTGACGCTCCCTCGCTTTGCGCCGCAGCGCTTCGTGCGCTGCGGCGCTTTTTTTGGGGGGTGGATGGAGTCGCCTGAGTCCGTGTTCCTCGCCGCCTCCCTCTGCCACGGCGGCGCCCCTCACGCCCCTGCGTCCGCCCCCTCTGCTGCGGCGACCGCCCGCCACGTCGGCGCCACCCGCCCCTCAGCGAAGCTGCGCGACGAGACGCGGGTGCACACCGCGGAAGCACGCCGCGACGCGCCGCGCAAATTCACGGCTTTGCTCTTGCCAGCGCGGCGCGTCTGTGTTACACTCCCCGCGCACTTCGCTGCATACCTTAAACCTGTTATGTCTGACCCGAGCAAGTATCGCAATTTGGCTATCATCGCACACGTTGACCACGGAAAAACCACCTTGGTGGACCAACTGCTCAAAGCCGGCGGTACCTATCGCGAGAATCAGGAAGTGCAGGATCGCGCCATGGACTCCATGGATCTCGAGCGCGAAAAGGGCATCACCATCAAAGCGAAAAACACCTCCATTCACTGGAATGGCTACACGATCAACATTGTCGACACCCCCGGGCACGCCGACTTCGGCGCCGAGGTGGAGCGCGTCATGAAGATGGTGGACGGCGTCATCCTCGTCGTGGACGCCTACGAAGGGCCGCAGGCGCAGACGCGCTTCGTCCTGCGAAAAGCGCTGCAGGAGGGCCTGCTGCCCATCGTCGTCATCAACAAAATTGACCGCCCGCATGCCGACCCCCTCAAGGTGCGCGACCAAGTTCTCGAGCTGCTGATGGATCTGGATGCGACCGACGAGCAATTTGAAGCCCCCTTTGTCTACGGCTCGGCGCGCGACGGCTACTTCATGAACAGCCCGGAGAATGAGCCTCCCGTCGACTGCACCCCGCTGCTGCACCAGATTATTCGCCACATCCCCGCCCCCAAGGATGCCGATCCCGACAAACCCTTCAAGATGCTCATCTCGAACATCGACTGGGATGACTACGTCGGCCGCGTGGCCATTGGCCGCATCACCAGCGGGCGCGTCACCAAGGGTGATGTCCTCTACCTGCATCGCCCCGACGGCTCCTGCGTGCAGGGCAAGGTGACGAAGCTCTTCGAGTACAGCGGGCTTCAGACGACGGACTCCGCCGTCGGCGAGGCCGGCAACATCATCGGTCTGTCCGGCTTTGAAGACGTCGATATCGGCGAGACCCTCACGGCCGACCCCGACGATGAGCCGCTCCCCTTCGTGGAAATCGAGCCGCCCACGGTGCAGATGGAGTTCAGCATCAACGATGGCCCGCTCGGCGGTCGCGACGGCAAAAACGTCACGAGCCGCGTCATTCGAGAGCGTCTGATGCGCGAGATGCGCACCAATATCTCCATCAAGGTCGAAGATACGGATCTGGCCGGTGTCTTCCGCGTCTCGGCTCGCGGGACGATGCAGATTGCCATTCTCGTCGAGCAGATGCGCCGCGAAAATTACGAGGTGTTGGTCTCCCGCCCGAAGGTGATTACGCAAGAGATTGACGGCGTGCGCTGTGAGCCTTTCGAGACGGTGTTCATCGAGGTGCCCGACGAGTGCGCCAACGGCACGGTTCGCATTCTCGGCAACCGCCGCGGCGTCCTCGAGCACATGGAAAGCAAGGGGACGGGGCGCACGTACATTCAGGCCACCATCCCGACGCGAGGCCTGATTGGTTTCGAGTTCGAGCTGGTCAACCTGACGAGCGGCAACGGTATCTTCTCTCACCTCTTCAAGGAGTACGCGCCTTACGCCGGGGAGATTGTGACGCGCCAGAGCAGCACGCTGGTCTCGATGGAGAACGGCATTGCCCGCCCCTACGCGCTTCAGGCTATGGAGGAGCGCGGCACGCTCTTCATCGCGCCCGGCGATGAGGTTTACATCGGTATGATTGTGGGCGAGAACCCCAAGCCCATCGACATCGACGTCAACCCCACGCGCGAAAAACACCTCACCAACCACCGCTCCGCCACCAAGAACGACTCGATTCAACTGACGCCGCCGCGCGTCTTCTCGCTGGAGCGTGCGATTGAGTACATTGAGCCCGACGAGCTCGTCGAGGCGACGCCGCATTTCATCCGCATGCGCAAGCGCATCCTCGACATCACGGCCCGCCGCCGCGCGGGCTACGCCGAGGCTCAGGCCAATGCCAATGCCTGAGCGGCGGCTGCTCAACGAGATTTTGCACGAAGCCCCCGGCGCCGAAAGGCGTCGGGGGCTTTGTCGTGACAGGGGGGGTGCGCCGGGGCTGCGGAGCGGAGCCTCTGCGGCGGAGCTTCAGCTGATTTTCGCGAACGCTTCGTCGAGATCGTCGATCAGGTCGAGGACGTTTTCGGTGCCGATCGAGAGGCGCACCGTGCCCGGCGCAATGCCGCAGGCCGCCAGCTCCTGCTCATTCATCTGCGAATGCGTCGTCGAGGCCGGGTGAATGACGAGACTCTTGACGTCGGCGACATTCGCCAGCAGCGAGAAGAGGCGGAGACTCTCGCAGAAGCGGCGAGCCTGCTCCGCGCCGCCCTTGATATCAAAGGTGAAGATCGAGCCCGCTCCCTGCGGGAAGTAGCGCGTATAGAGCTCGTGGTCCGGCCGCTCGGCGATACTCGGGTGATTGACGCGCTCCACCTGCGGATGAGAGCGGAGAAAGTCAACGAGGCGCAGCGCGTTCTGCACATGCCGCTCGACGCGCAGAGAGAGCGTCTCAAGCCCCTGAAGCAGCAGGAAGGAGTTGAAGGGGCTGATGCTTGCGCCCTGATCGCGCAGCAGCGTCGCCCGCACATTGACGATGAAAGCCAGAGCCCCGCAGGCCTCCGTGAACACCAGCCCGTGGTAGCTTGCGTTCGGCCGCGCGAGGCTCGGGTATTTGTCGGCCTGCGCCGCCCAGTCGAAGCGGCCGGAGTCGACGATCACGCCGCCCATCACGGTGCCGTGCCCGCCGATGAACTTGGTGGCGCTGTGCACGACAATGTCGGCGCCGTGCTCGATGGGGCGGATGAGGTAAGGCGTCGCGAAGGTGTTGTCGACCACCAGCGGCAGACCGTGGCGGTGAGCCAGAGCGGCCAGCGTGTCGATGTCGGCCACATCGCTGTTCGGGTTGCCCAGAGTTTCGACGTAGAGAAGCCTGGTGTTCGGGCGTATGGCCGCTTCGACCGCCGCCGTATCCGCCGCAGGGACAAAGGAGGTTTCAATGCCGCATTCTCGCAGCGTGTGGGCAAAGAGATTGTAGGTGCCGCCGTAGACCGTTGCCGATGAGACGATGTGATCGCCGGCCTTCGCCAGCGCACGCACCGTGTAGTCGATGGCGGCCGAGCCCGTCGCAACGGCAAGCGCTGCCGCTCCGCTTTCAAGGGCGGCCAGACGGCGTTCCAACACATCCGTCGTGGGGTTCATGAGGCGGGTGTAGATGTTGCCCGGCTCTTCCAGCGCAAAGCGCTTGGCGGCCGTTGCACTGTCGGCAAACACGTAGGATGTCGTGGCGTAAATCGGTACGGCACGCGCGTCGGTCGTCGGGTCTGCCGTCTCCTGCCCAACGTGAAGTTGGAGCGTCTCGAATCGATACTTCTTGTTCATCAGGCCTGTGGGATTTTTTAATTTAATTCATACCGCATCAGTAGGTAAAAGCGGGATTGTAGCAGATTTTTCGCCGTCGTCAACGGCAAAGACGCTGCGCTGACACAAAATCATCTCCGCCGAGTGCGTGCCGCGCCGCGCGCGCCGTCGCTTGCAGGGCAGGGGGCAAGGGGGGCAGGGAAGGAGCCGGGCTCAGTCGTCAAAGGCGCTGAGCATGCCGAGGGCACGGCGGAACTCGGCGGCAGGCCACTGGCCGGGCGCGGCCGGTGTGTTGCCGAGGTAGCCGTAGATGAGGCAGGAGCCCATTTGGGCATAGAGCAGGCGGCTGGTGGGGCCGAGCTCGCCCATGCCCATGAGCGCCATGGGGCCGCGTGCGGCTTCGAGCAGTTCGCAGCCGACGGGCAAATCTTCGGCGCAGTTGATGCGGAAGGCGAACTTGGCCACGTCAATACCGGCTTTTCGTCCCCGGTCCTCGAGCGCGAGGAGGGTAGAGACGGCGGGGGTGAAGCGGAAGTCGTGCCCGGAGCCGATGAGCGTGATGCCGCGCGCTTTGGCTTCGCTCACGAGTTCTTCGGCGCCTTTGAGGCGGGCAATTTCCCAGTCGAGCAGGGTAGCGAGGGGCAGCAGATCGAGGGCGAGCCGGATGCGATCCGCCTCAGCCCAGTTGCGCCGCCGACCTCCCTCCGCCTCGTGTCTGAGAGTCAGCAGCACGGGAAGCGCGGGGCGCTGCGCCAGTATATCATCGGCGCTGAGAGACTCCGGGAGGGCATCGACGCGCAGCTCGATGACGTCGCAATCCGGCTGAGCTCCCGGGTCGCAGAGGCTGCGCCACGTGTCCCAATCGGACACGGAGCCGACGACGAGGGGCGGGTACGAACGCTGATCCGGACGGTGAAATTTCATGGCTCCCCGAGTGTAGCACGCTCGCGACGCTTTGGCAAGCTTCGGCGTGCGCCCGGAGCTGAAGACGAGGGCGCCGAGGGCGGCCGGGGCGCAGGCGGTGGCGCGAGGAAGCAACCGACGGAGAGGCAGGAGCTGCCGGATGCCGAGCCGAGCGCCGACGAAAAGACCCGGCAACCGCAACAGGGTGCCGGGTCGAAAACGGGGGCTTCTTCTGCCTCAGGGCTCTCAGAGGGAGGCCTTGATGATGGCGGCGAAGGAGTCGGCCTTGAGAGCCGCACCGCCGACGAGAGCGCCGTCGATGTCGGGCTGGCTCATGAGCTCGGCGGCATTGCCGGGCTTCACGGAACCGCCGTACTGCAGGCGAACCTTGTCAGCAGCGTCCTGACCGAAGGTCTTGGCGACAACGCCGCGGATGAAAGCGTGGGCGGACTGAGCGTCGGCGGCGGAAGCCGTCTTGCCCGTGCCGATGGCCCAAACGGGCTCGTAGGCAATCACGATGCCGGCCACCTGCTCGGGAGTCAGACCCTCGAGACCCTCGACCACCTGCGTGCTGAGAACCGTCTCCAGCTGGCCACCCTCGCGCTGCTCAAGCGTCTCGCCGATGCAGTAGATGGGGGTGAGACCGGCGGCGAGAGCCTTCTTGATTTTGCGGTTGATGTAGGCGTTCGTCTCGCCGTGGTACTGGCGGCGCTCGCTGTGGCCGAGCACAACGTACTTGCAGCCCAGCTCATTGAGCATGGTCGTCGAAATCTCGCCCGTGAAGGCGCCGTTGTCGCGGTCGCTGACGTCCTGAGCGCCGACGCCGATGCAGGTGCAGCCGTTGAGCGCCTCCATCACGGCGGGAATCGTCACGAAGGGGGGAACGATGACCTTGTCGACGGCCTTGCACTCGCAGGTGAGCTCATCCTTGAGAGCGGCCATGAAAGCCTTGGCCTCAGCCGGGCCGATGTTCATTTTCCAGTTAGCAGCGATAATGGGTGTGCGTGACATAATCAAGATGTGTCTGTTGTGACGCGCCCAGAGTAGCTCAGACGCCGCTGCAAGTCAAGCCAAATCTTGTTGCTCGGATCCGCAGCCGCAGGCGGCCGTGCGTCGTTTCTGCTGCGGCGATCAGAAGCCCTGCGGCGGCGATCAGTAGCGCTGGCGGTGCGGGTTTTGATTGCTGCGGTGCTCGTCGCGGTCGTGCTTGTTGCGGAGGATATCGCGCTTCTCGCGGCGCGTCACCCGCTCGAGCGTCATGCGGCGCTTCTCCGCCCTTTTTTCGAGTTCGGCGATCTCGGCATCGAGGTTGAGGAAATGCTCGTAGCGCTCGGGAGAGATGAGACCGCTTTCGAGCGCGGCGCGGATGGCGCAGCCGGCGTCTTTGCGGTGGGAGCAGTCGGCGAAGCGGCAGTGGGAGGCCAAGTCGCTCATGTCGGCAAACTCGGCGCGCAGCGTCTCGGCATCCGTCCACATCCGAATTTCGCGCATGCCGGGGTTGTCGATGAGAACGCCGCCGCCCGGCAGCACGACAAGCTCGCGAGCGACCGTCGTGTGGCGCCCTTTGCCCGTCACCTCGTTGACTTCCCCCGTCTCCAGCCACTCGCCGCCGAGAAGCGAGTTGACCAAGGTGCTCTTGCCCACGCCCGATGAGCCCACAACGGTGATGGTCGTGCCTTTCGGGACGCGCCGCAAAAGCTTCGGGTAGCCCTTGCGGTAGAGCGCGACAACGGGGTACACCTCGGTGCCGAGCTCGGCCACCTCTCGGCAGCAGCGCTCCAGCAGCTCGGGGTCGGCGGTATCGGCCTTGTTGATGAGAACGAGAGGGCGCGCCCCGCACTTGCGTATCAGCGTGAGGTAGCGCTCGATGCGGCGCAGGTTGTAATCGCTGCCCGGATCGGTGACGACGATGACGACGTCGACGTTCGCTCCGATGACCTGCTCGGCGCAGCTGCGCCCGGGCACCTTGCGCGAAAAGCGGTTGCGGCGCGGCAGCAGAGCGCGGATCACCGGCAAATCATCGCCTTTGCCCGGATCGACGGCCACCCAGTCGCCCACCGTCGGCAAATCGGCATCCGTCGCGGCATCGTGCCAGAGCTTGCCGCTGAGCACAACGTCGTGGTCACCCTTGCCTTTGGCAATGACCGTGAAGTTGATTTTGGTTTCGCGAATAATGCGAGCGGGGTACCATTCCGGGTGCTCGAGTGCGCGGAAGGCTGCGGCGAGAGCTTCGTTCCAGCCGAGCATTTCAAGGGTGACGGTCATGAGTGCAGTTGGGCGGCGAGTTCAACGATGTGCAGCGCGATGTGTTCCTTGCTGTCCTTCGCCAGCTCAATTTCGCGGTCGGGGAGGATGAGGGTGACCTCGTTCTCCTTGCTGTCAAAGCCGATGTCGCGCCGCGAGACATCGTTGGCAACGATGAGGTCGCAGCGCTTGCGCTGCAACTTGTCGCGCCCGTAGGCAATCAGATTTTGCGTCTCGGCGGCAAAGCCCACGAGGATGCCCTTGAAGCCGAAGACATCGCGCATGCTGCCGAGAATATCGGGCGTCTTTTCCAGCTCGATCGTGATGCGGTCGGCTCCCTTTTTGATTTTCTGCTCGCTGTAGGCAACGGGGCGATAGTCGGCCACGGCGGCGCAGAGAATCGCGACATCGACCTTGCCGCAGAGGTCGCGCACGGCCTCATACATTTGCTCGGCACTTTCAACCGGAACGAAGTCCACCCCGGGCGGCACATCGAGCGTCGTCGGTCCCGAGATGAGCAAAACCTCATGCCCTTCGTGCCGCGCGGCACCGGCCAGCGCGTAACCCATGCGCCCCGACGAGCGGTTGGTGAGGTAGCGGGCCGGGTCGAGAGCCTCGCGCGTGGGGCCTGCCGTGATGAGAAACTTCATGCGCCTCACTGTAACACAGCACGGGCCTTCAGGCAAGTATTTTGACGGATGCCGCCCGCGCGGCGCCGGGGCAGGCCCTCGGCAGGAGGCCCGTTTCGCGAGGCTCCGCGAGACGCCGCGCCGGAGCGGCGTCTCCGCCCGCATCCGCTGCCCGTGCGAAAATCAAGACGGCACTGCCGCTCATACCGAGGGCAGTGCCGTGAAGAAACATCGTCGCTTGCGGGACGCGGCCTAAGCGCGCAGCTTAGGACTTGTAACGCAAACGCTTCTTGTGGCGGTTTTGGCGCATGCGCTTGCTGCGCTTGTGCTTGTTGATCTTGGCCTTACGTCTCTTTTTAAGCGATCCCATAATGGTTTATGATTTCGTTTGTTTGTTCTCGACAGGGAGAGGGGTTAGCAATCAGTAAACGAGCTTGTTGAGCGGATACTCAATGATGCCCTCCGCGCCCATGGACTTGAGCTGCGGGATGATTTCGCGGGCAACGGACTCGTCAATAACGGTCTCGACGGCGACCCAGCCGTTTTCAGTGAGCGGCGACACCGTCGGGCGGCGCAGCGAAGGCAGGGACTCGACGAGGGCAGCGAGATTGGCCTCGGGCAGATTCATCTTGAGGCCGACCTTGCCGCGAGCCTCGAGAGCGCCGCGAAGCATCATCACGATGTGCTCGAGCTTCTCGCGCTTCCAGTCGTCCTTCATCGCATCCTTGTTGGCGATGAACTGCGGGTAGGAAGTCAGGAGCGTGTCAACGATGCGGAGCTTGTTGGCGCGAATCGACGAGCCGGTCTCGGTGATGTCGACAATGGCATCGACGAGGTCGGGCACCTTCACCTCCGTAGCGCCCCAAGAAAACTCCACCTGAGCCTTCACGCCCTTTTCGGCCAGCCAGCGCTCGGTGATGCCGACGCCTTCGGTGGCGATGCGCTTGCCCTCCATGTCGGCAACCGACTGAATGGGGCTGTTCTCCGGCACGATGAGCACCCAGCGCGTGGGCTTGCTCGTAGCCTTCGAGTACTGAAGGTCGGTGAGCACCTCGACATCGGCTCGGTTCTCGTAGATCCAGTCGCGCCCGGTGATGCCGGCGTCGATGAAGCCCTGATGCACGTAGCGACCGATTTCCTGGGCCCTGATGAGGTAGAGTTCAAGAGAATCATCATCCGAGGTGGGCTTGTAACTGCGGCTGGAAACCACAATATTGAAGCCGGCCTTGCGGAAGAGATCAACCGTCGCATCCTGAAGGCTGCCCTTCGGCAGTGCAAGTTTGAGCTTGTTTGACATAGCGGGGTGCTATGTAACTACCTTTTGGCGTAAAAGTCAAGCCGAAAGCACCCGAGAGCCGAATTTTTTGCGCCTCGAGACCCTCAGAGCGCCTGATTCAGCCTCAGCCGAGCCCAGTGTCCCAGCGCCTCCATGACGCCCGGCCCCCGAGAGAGGTAGCCGCCGTGCTCGCGCAGGTAGGCGACGATCTCGGGGTGTGCGCCGCTCGGCGCCGCGCAGAAAGCCTCGGGAAAGCGAGAGAAGGCATCCAGATCATTGTGCCCGTCGCCGATGATGACGAGCCGCTGCGGCGCAACCTGCCAAGCGTCGGCGACGTTGGCCAGAGCCGTGCCCTTGTTGAAGCGTGCGTCGCTGAAGCGCATGAAGCGCCCCGCCCGCTGCGTGCTGACACCCGGGAACTCGCGCTGAATGGGGCGCAGCAGCGGCACGAGCTTCTCCATCGTGTCCGAATCCGGCGTGAGAATGCTCAGCGGGTCGGCCGGGTCGATGAGCCACTCGATATCGGGGTGGCGTTTCATGAGGCGATCCAGTTCGCGGTGCAGCTGCGGCGCCATGCGCTGCCGCAGAGCCAGATTCGCTCGCGTCGTCTGCTCATTGAGCTCGGTGGCCGGGCGCAGAATGCCGTCGCCCTTCTGCCAGTATGAATACCGCTCGCAGGTGCAGATGAAGTCGGGCATGTAGCGGCAGCACTGCCGCAGCTCCCGCACCAGCAGCGGCAGAGCTCGCCCCGTGTTGATGCCCCAACGCACACCCAGCGGGCGCCATCGGCTCATGAGCTGCAGAAACTCAGCCGGCACCGGGCTGCCGTTTTCCGCACGCAGCGTCCCGTCGTAATCCAGAGAAATCAGCCAGCGACAGGGCCCTTGGAAGGGAGCTGCCTGCCCGGGCGGCGCCTGACCTTCCCGGCAAGAGGCAGCAGCTGGATCAGCGGTAGGGTTCATGCAGTGGCGCGGCGGAGAGAAGAGACGAGCTCGCGGCTCCCTCATTTTCTGTTTTTCGACTTGGACGAACGCCCCTTGGTGCTTTGCTTCGGCTTGGACTTCGAAGACTTCTGAGCCTTCTGAGCCTTCTGCGTCTTCTGAGCCTTTTCAAAAGGATTGATGGAAGCGCCGGCGGCGGGCGCCCTCGTTCCCTTCAGCAGCTGAGTTCGAACCTTGGTCTTGAGATCGACCCGGTAAGTGTCCGGCACGCAGCCGGGAGGAAGCTCCTCATCCTGCGCCCTCATGTGAATCTCCACGCGGCGATTCAGCGCCTCTTCGGCGCGATCGCCCGAAGCCGGAGCAAGGTGACTGCGACTGCCGCAGGCGCGGATGTAGACGCGCTTCGTGGGCACGTGATTGCCGCGCAGCCACTCGCGCACGGCGGCCGCGCGCTGCAAAGAGAGCAGATCATTGTAGTCATCCCCGCCGATACTATCCGTATGCCCCTCGATGATGAAGCGCGTGTCGGGATTCTTGTAAATCAAAGCCGCCAGCTGAAGCAGCGAAACACGCGCCGCACTCTTCAATTCGCACTCATTGAAGCCGAAGAGAACATCGGTACCGATGCGCGCCACACCGCTGTTTTCCCCCAGTGAGGACAGCCCCATCAGCTCGCCGAGACTGCGCGTATCATCGGGCAACTTGCCCTGACTCTCTCGGGCCGTCTCGCGCAAATCACTGTCCGTCATCGCATCGAGCTCCTGCAAATCGAGCTCCTTGGGCGCGGCCGCCACCACGACATCATTGCTGTTGACGGGTTCGAGATCGGCGATGGCATCGAGAGACGGAGCCTGCTCCGCCGAGAGCAGGGCCGACATATCGAGCTGCTCCGGAGCCAGCTCATCCATGCGGAGAGGCTCATCGGCAATCGGATCCGGCGCGGCGACGGGTATGTTCGTCTCGCCCGGAGCCATGGTCAGCTCGGGGTATTCAACGTCGAGCAGATCAATCTCCTCCTCAATCTCCCTGCGCTCCTCGGCGACGATTTCCTCGGCCGTCTGCAACTCTTCCGGCTCGGGCTCGCGCTCCGGCTCGGGCGGCGGCTTGCGGACGATCAGTCGCTCGATCTTCTCTTCAACTTCCCCTTGAGGCGTCTGATCCCTGATGCCGAACTGAACGAGATCCGGCAGATAAAAATACGCAATCACATGGCAGATCACAGCCCCGGTGAGCGCACCGAGAACGACGGGCGTCAGATCGCGTTGCTTCGTGAGCTCAAAGCCCTCGCGTCGGCTGTTCTGCGCAGCCGGCCGGCGGATGGGCATGGGGCGGCTTGAGTGAGGCCGGCGCTTGTTGAAGAATGCCATAGTGAGGTTGAAAAGAAGTTGCAAGAGCGTCAGCGGCCGATCCCCGCCCCCATGTGAGGCCGCCTCGGCGTGGGAATTTGCGGAGCGCGGATGGCCGGCACCATACAATCATTGATCCAGTGAATGACGGCGGGCATCGTTTGCTCAATACCCGGCAGCAGCTTGACGTCGAGCGTCTCGCGAACCAACTTGCGACCGTCGTCGCGCGTGTAGACAAGTTCTCGACTCTCGGCATCGGGGGCGTCGGAGGCGCATCGCAGCGTCCACACCTCGCGGCAGTCGCCGGGAAGTTGCTTGTAGATGCCCACCGCGTCATCGAGCGTTCGCGTGGGATTATCCTGCTCCACATTGACGATGAGGACGGGCACGCTGCGCGGCAGGCGTGCGGCACTATCGACCGGAGAAACATCGAAACTTTCAATACCCGTGCACTGCCGGATCCGCAGATCGAGCAACGCCAGCGTCACCTGAGAGACAATCGTGTCGGGCATCAGTCGCTGCATAGAGGTGCGCAGCGACGAGTACGCATCAATGCACACCAAGCCCCGCAGCCGAGGCTCGCTGCAGGCCGCCTGCAGCAGCATGCCGGCGCCGAAGCCGCGCCCCACGCCGATGACCGTCAGCTCGCGACCCGGATTCAAGCTCTCCAGCTCGTCGAGAATGAGGGGAATATCCCGGCTCTCGCGCAGACCGTGCGTGCAGTAGCGCCGCGCATTGTCGAGGCCTCGGGGCTCCCAGACAACGCAGCGCAGGCCGGCAGCCGTCAGCGACTCGACGAGCGGCAGAGACGAGCGAATGCCGTGGTCCCACTCCACCGCCGTCAGCACGTAATCAATATGATGCAGCGACAGGGCAGGGTGTTGGGCCAGCTCGCTGCCCACCGTCATCTGCCGAGTCGTCTCCTCGTCCGGGTCTCGCTCGGCAATGAAAACGGACAGAGGCACACCGTCGGGCCCCGTCACCTCGAGCGGCGTCAGCTTGAGCCCCCTCGCCTTGTCGGGAACCTGCGACGTGTTGTCAAACTCCTGACTCAGAGGCTGCAAAACAGGTTCAGCCTCGCGCGTGATGTAGCTCCACAGATACACCCCCCCTGCGGCCAGACCCAGCAAGAAAAGAAGCAGCAGGCAGAGGCTGATTTTGCGGATGCTCATCGTCGCGGGCGATTATAGCAATGCGCCGCGGGCGCTGCAACGCTAAATTGAGACATATCGAATGACTCCGCCCGCATGACCTGCAGGCAGAGAACAAAGAGGCGGAACCCGGAAGCCTTCATCCGGGATCCGCCCCAAACGCGTCAAGAGCGCGGTGCCGGCAGAGCCGTCAACCGATTTCGGCGCGGCCGCTCAGGCGGGCGCCTTCGTCCATTGACAGAACCGCCGTCGTGATATCACCCGAGATCACGGCGTGATCCTTGAGGTGGCAGCGATTGCTCTTAATGTTGCCGTTGACGTGGCCGTAGACACTGACTTCACCGGCGTTGATATCGCCCTTGATGTCGGCCTGCTCACCGATCGTGACCTTGCCGGATTCCGAGAGAATCTGACCCTCGATCTTGCCGTCGATGTGCATGTCATTCGTGAAGCGGATGGAACCGATGATTTCAATGCCGGAAGCCAGCACATTGGTTGTGTTGTTGCTCATGTTGAAAGAGAATGATTGATGTCGTTAATGGTGTGGGGGGGGAATGAGAGAAACGGCGCAGCGGATGGCGGGGAAGCCGCCGATCAGACGGTCATGATTTCCTTCTCCTTGGCCTCGACAAGCTCCTCAATTTTCTTCGTGAACTTGTCCGTCAGCTTCTGCACCTTATCCTCAAGGCGGCGCACGTCGTCCTCCGTAATCACATTGTCGGCCTTCATCTTCTTGATCGCGTCCATACCGGTCTTGCGAACGCCGCGCACACGCACACGCGTATCCTCGGCGAGGCTCTTGACGTACTTGACCAGCTCCTTGCGGCGCTCGCCCGAAAGCTCGGGGATGGGCAGGCGCACCGAACGCGCGTCAATGATGGGCGTGATGTTGAGCTTGCTCTCGGCAATAGCCTTCTTGATATCGTTGAGCGTGCTCGGATCGAAGGGCTGGATGAGAATCGAGCGGGCATCCGGGGTGGACACCACCGCGAGGCTCTTGAGCTTCATGCTCGTGCCGTAAGAGGCCACGTAAATGTTCATATCGTCCACCAGAGAGGGGGAGGCCTTGCCGGTGCGGACACCGCCGAATTCGGAGTTCATGTGCTCGACGGCCTCTTCCATGGAAGTTTCCGTCTCAAGCAGGAGGGTTTCTTCGTCCATTGTTTTGCTGTGTGGTTGGGTGGTAAAAATCGTGAAGGATGAGGGGGAACAGCGTGCGAGCGAGCCTCAGGCGCTGATGATGGTGCCGATGCGCTCGCCGAGCAGGGCTCGCGTAATATTGCCGCTCTTGTGCATATCAAAGACCATAATGGGCTTGTGGTTGTCCTTGCAGAGCGTGAAGGCCGTTTGATCCATCACCTTGAGATTGCGCTCAATGCACTCGCGGTAGCTGATCGTATCGAAGCGCGTGGCTCCGGGATCCTGCTTCGGGTCAGCCGTATAGACACCGTCGACCGACGTCGCCTTGAGCACGACCTCCGCATTGATCTCGCAGGCACGCAGCGCTGCCGCCGTATCCGTACTGAAGAAAGGATTGCCCGTACCGGCCGCGAAAACAATGACCTGCCCCTTGCGCAGCAGCTCGCGAGCCGTATTGCGCACGTAAGGCTCCGCGACATTCTTCATCTCGATGGCGCTCTGCACGTGGCAGGGAACCCCCGCCTCCTGAACCGCCGAACAGATCGACAGCGCATTCATGACCGTCGCGAGCATACCGACGTAATCCGCCGTCGCGCGATCCATGCCGCGCACGCTCGCCTTGGCTCCGCGCCAGATATTGCCGCCGCCCACGACGACCGCAATCTGAAGATTGCCGATCTTCTGAGCCTCGGCGATCTCGCGTGCGATGCGTGCGACAATCTCGGGCGAGATATTGTCTCGACTGCCGGGTGCGCGAAGGGCTTCACCACTAAGTTTAAGGAGAATGCGCTTATAGGAAATGGATTGAGGTTCGCTCATGGAGTGGTATTCTTGGTCTTCGCCCGTTGATTCTGCCACTTTCGGCACCGAAAAGCGAGCCAAAAATGCGGCAGCCCTTCAGAAAAAGGAACGGACGCATTGCGTCAAAATAAAACGCACCGAAGAAGCTCTCGGGAGAGAAACGCCGCAATGGCATTTTTATGGTTGCTT
>NZ_CALXNG010000034.1:0-21198 GCF_944389695.1 Candidatus Parakkermansia intestinigallinarum | reverse complement strand
TGCCCTCTCCTTGCCCGACACCCCGCATGATTACTGCATCCCTTTTCCCCCCTGCTCAAACTTTGGGACAGGTGTGGAGGAAAGCGGCGCAGCTCAATTAAGAGTTGCCAAACAGGGTTAATTTTGCTAAGATTGCCGCCGCATCGACCTCTTCGGATTTCTGAGCCATGAGTTTCCAGTTCTTCAGCAAACTGCGTCACCGCCGCGATCATATTCGACTCGTCAAGGCGGAGCTGCAGAAAGTGCGCGACGTCATGGCCGAGCAGACCGAGCAGTTTGAGCCCTACGTGCGCGACTACATGCGCCGCATCTGCCGGGCGCGCGGCAAGATGATCCGTCCGGGTCTTGTCTTGCTCACGGCGGCAGCGACCGGCGGCATCAAGCGCGAGCACATCATCTTCGGCGCTATCATGGAGATGATTCACATGGCCTCGCTCATTCACGACGACGTGCTCGACAAGGCCGATACGCGCCGCGACCAGCCCACGCCGAATGCCCTCTGGGGCAACGAACTGGCGGTCTTGCTGGGCGATACGCTGCTCTCGCAGGCCATGGTCATGGGCTCCGAGATCTCGGACGGGCGCTTCTGCCGCCGCATGGCCCTGGCCGTGCGCGACCTCTGCCAAGGCGAGGTGGAGCAATCGAGCCGCCTCTGGGATGTCGAGATGACGCGCGATGACTACTACGAGCTCATCCGCCGCAAGACGGCCACGCTTTTCGCCGTCTCTATGGCCGGGGCGGCCTATCTGCAGGGGCTCGATGAAGAGATGATCGAGCATCTCAACCGCATGGGCATGCTGCTGGGCATCTCTTACCAGATCTACGATGACTGCCTCGACCTCACGGGGCAGGATGAAGAGGCCGGCAAGACGCTCGGAACGGACAATGAGAAGGGCAAGCTCACGCTGCCCGTCTTCTTCCTGATGGAGTCCGACCAAGAGGACGTCGCCGCCTACGTGCGCGACTGCATCGAGCAGCGCCGGGAAATCGACTTCAACCGCCTGCGCAAGACCGAGGCCTTCCGCGAGGCCATTCGCCGATCGGTCGACGAGGGTATCTCGCGCAACGAAGAAGCCCGCGAGGTGCTCTGGCTGCTGCCCGAATCTCAGGCCCGCGAAGCGCTCACCGAGATGACCTACCGCCTCGATGACATGCTGCGCGAATGTTGTCTCTGAGGCCTCTGCCTGCCGCCGGGTGAGCTGCCCGCGGGCGGCGGACGAAAGCGTCCGCTCCGACCCTCCGCTCCCCCCCCTTTCCGCCGGCCGTCGCGCCCCCACCTCTCTCTTTTCCCCCGCACATCATCATGGATTGCCTGCTCAGACCCGAGAAAATGCAAGCGACAAACCCGGATGCCGCCGAAAGCGTCTGGGCGGAGATACGCCGCGTTGCCGAGCGCGCCGAAGAAAGTGAACCGAAGCTCTTCAGCCTCCTGGACGACATCGTGCTGAGCCGCAGCAGCCTCGGCAACGCCGTCTCCGTGCGCCTGGCGCGCAAACTCTCGCGGCGCGACATGGGGCGCGATGACATCGAGCCGCTCATCCGCACCCTGCTCAAGCAAAACCCCGACATCGTCGCCGGCATGGCCGAAGACCTGCAGGCCGTCGTCGACCGCGACGCCGCCTGCCACAACCCCCTCGAACCCCTCCTCTTCTTCAAAGGCTTCCACGCCCTCGCCACCTACCGCGTCGCGCACCGCCTCTGGCTCGACGGCCGCCGCCTGCTCGCCCTCTACTTCCAGAGCGTCGGCAGCGAAGTCTTCGGCATCGACATCCACCCCGCCGCGCAGATCGGCTGCGGCATCCTGCTCGACCACGGCACCGGCTTCGTCGTCGGTGAGACCGCCATCATCGAAAATAAAGTCTCCATGCTGCACGAAGTCACCCTCGGCGGCACCGGCAAAGAGAAGGGCGGAGCCCGCCACCCCGTCGTGCGCAGCGGCGTGCTCATCGGGGCGGGTGCCAAAGTACTCGGCCGCATCGAAATCGGCGAATGCGCTAAAATCGCCGCTTCATCCGTCGTGCTCGACAACGTGCGGCCGCACACCACCGTCGCCGGCGTGCCGGCCGTCGAGGTCGGCTCCTCGGGCAACGATTCGCCCGCCCTCTGCATGCAGCAAAACATCCGCTGCTGATCATCCCCTCTCGCCTCCCGACTCTCGTTTCCCGCGTCTCTCCCCCCGTTTCCCGTCTTCCGTTTCTCCTCTCCCGTTTTTCCCCCTCCCGACTTCCGCCGGCCGCCGCGCCACGCCCATGCTCACCGAAATCGATATCCGCCTGCCTCTCAAACAGAGCCTGCGCGACGACGCCCGCCGCAAGGCCGTCGCGCAGAAACTCGGCATCTCCCCCAAGCGCGTGCAGGGCCTGCGCCTCGTCAAGGAAAGCATCGACGCCCGCCGCCGGCCCATCTGCAAACAACTGCGCGTCCTCGCCGCCATCGACGAAGAGCTCCCCGCCGCCGCTCCCGTGCAGCGCTGCTACGCCCCCCTGCCGGCCCATGCCCGCCGCGTCATCATCGTCGGCAGCGGCCCCGGCGGCCTCTTTGCCGCCCTGCGCTGCCTCGAACTCGGCCTGCGCCCCATCGTGCTGGAGCGCGGCAAGGACGTCTCGGCCAGGCGCTTCGACCTCAAGCCCGTCAACTGCGAAGGGCGCGTCGTCGAAGACTCCAACTACTGCTTCGGCGAAGGCGGCGCCGGCACCTTCTCCGACGGCAAACTCTTCACCCGCGCCACCAAGAGAGGCCCCGTGAGCGAAATCTACGAAACCTTCGTCGCCCACGGTGCCGACCCCGCCATCCTCACCGACGCGCACCCGCACATCGGCTCCAACCGCCTGCCCAACATCATCAAAGCCATGCGCGAAAGCATCCTCGGCGCAGGCGGCGAAGTGCACTTCCGCAGCCGGGTCGACGGCCTGCTGCGCAGCGCCGACGGCCGCCGCCTGCTGGGCGTGCGCTGCGCGAACGGGCAGGAGTACAGCGGAGACGCCGTCATCCTCGCCACCGGGCACAGCGCCCGAGACATCTACCGCCTGCTGCAGCGCGAAGGCCTGCTGCTGGAGCGCAAAGCCTTCGCCGTCGGCGTGCGCATCGAGCACCCCCAGAGCCTCATCGACCGCGCCCAATACCACCTGCGCCCCGGCGAAGCCCGCCCCGAAGCCCTGCCTGCCGCCCGCTACACCCTCGCCACCAAAATCGACGGGCGCGGCGTGCACTCCTTCTGCATGTGCCCGGGCGGCTTCATCGTGCCCGCCGCCACCGAAAACGACGAAGTCGTCGTCAACGGCATGAGCCTCTCGCGGCGCAACTCCCCCTTCGCCAACTCCGGCTTCGTCGTCACCGTCGAACCCGAAGACACCGACCTCTACCTGCCCGAATACGGAGCCCTCGCCGGCATCGTCTGGCAGAAAGAGCTTGAAATCGCCACCGCCAACGCCGGCGGCGGCCGGCAGAAAGCCCCCGCGCAACTCGCCGTCGACTTCCTCGCCAAGCGCCTCAGCCGCAGCCTGCCGCGCAGCAGCTACCACCCCGGCCTGAGCGCTTGGGATCTCAACGCCCTGCTGCCCGACGGCATCGCGCGGCGCATGGCCGAGGGCCTGCGCCTCTTCGAGCGCAAACTGCACGGCTTCGCCGGCGAAGAAGCCCTGCTCATCGGCTGCGAAACCCGCACCAGCTCCCCCGTCCGCATCCCCCGCGACGAGCACAGCTTCCAGCACCCGCAACTCAGCGGACTTTACCCCTGCGGCGAAGGCGCGGGCTATGCCGGCGGCATCGTCTCGGCCGCCCTCGACGGCCGGCACTGCGCCGAAGCCGTCGCCGCCGCCCTCTGAGAACAGTCTCAGCCGGAGCTTCCCCGGCCGGAGCAGCCCGGGCTCTCCCCCGCCGCAGCCCCGCATCAGCCGAGCGCCGCAGGAAAGTCAGAGCAGGGGAGCGAAAGCGAAGGGGAATGCGAGAAGGGAAATCCCCGAGCAAAAGAGCCGGCGGAGGGGCGGAGCGGCGGAAGCGCCGCAAAAAAAAACGCCTCTCAGCCGCTCAAACTCGGGCTTTTGAGTTGAACTGCCCGCCGCGCATGCTATAATCAGCCCAACTATGAGTACTGACGCTACCAAAACCGAGCTTCCCGCCTCGGTGAAACGCTATGCCATGTACCTGATGTTCATGGCCGGTCTCGGCGGTCTTCTCTACGGCGTAGACGTCGGCATCATCGCCGCCGCCCTGCCGTACATCGAAGCAACCTCCGACTACACGCCCCAGCAACTCTCCATTGTTGTGGCGGCGGTGCTTCTCGGCTCCGTTCTCTCCTCACTCTTCGCCGGCATGCTGGCAGAGTGGCTCGGGCGCAAGAAGGTCATCATCATCTCGGCCTTCCTCTTCACCCTGAGTATCCCCGTCATCTGCACCTCGGCGAGCTTCGAGGCCCTCATGGCCGGTCGAATCCTCCAAGGCGCCTCCGCCGGCCTCATCGGCGTGGTCGTGCCGATGTATTTGGCCGAATGCCTTGATGCCAGCTCGCGCGGCAAGGGCACGGGCATGTTCCAGTTCCTGCTGACAATCGGCCTTGTCTTCGCGGCCCTCATCGGCCTTGTCACCACCAAGATTGTCGGTGCGGCTGATGACGTCACCATCGAAACCGTCTCCAAAGCGAACGCTTGGAAGACCATCTTCTGGTGCTCGTCCCTTCCCGGCATCATCCTCTTCCTCGGTGCCTTCCGCCTCAAGGAATCCCCGCGCTGGCTCTACCGCCGCGGCCGCAAGGAAGAAGCCCTCAGCTCTCTGGCCGCCAACAACGGCGATGAAGCCGCCAGCGAGATTCTCGATGAAATGATCGCTGCGGACAAAGCTGAAGCCGAAAACAAGGCCGCTGCCAAAGAAGCCGCCAAGGGCGACTCGCTCCTCCAGCGCAAATACGTCATCCCCTTCATCCTCGCCGTCGTCGTGCTCGCCTGCACGCAGGCCACGGGCATCAACTCCGTGCTCAACTACTCCGTCAAGGTCTTCCAGCAGGCGGGTCTCCAAGGTGAGCAGGCCAACTACGCCGACCTCGCCATCAAGGTGGTCAACATGCTCATGACCATCGTCGCCGTCTCGCTGGTCGACAAGAAAGGCCGCAAGTTCCTGCTCATGGTCGGCACGCTCGGCATCATCGTCGGCCTCGTCGGCGTCGGCCTCATGTTCAGCATGCTTGAGAACAAGCGCGTGGACGTCACCGAATACGCCAAGAGCCTCGTCCGTGACAACGCCGTCCTGAAGCTCTCGACCGAAGACGCCGTCAAGTGGGCGCGCGACAACAAAGCCGAAGGCTGGGATGACGCCTTCGTGCAGGGCGAATCCGTCGCCCCGGGCATGCAGCTCATCGTCACCTACCACCAGGGTGATGACAGCAACCAAGTCGTCGCCGAGCACTTCGACCGCGCCGCCGCCATGAAGAGCGTCAACGAAGCCCTCGCCAACCCCGCTGACGCCTACGCCGACGGAGCCATGGCCCCCGTCGACGTCGCCGCTGCCCGCGCGGACTTCATGAAGAACCTCGACAAGAAGGCCGAAGCCTCTGCCCGCCTCTCCGACAAGATCCGCAGCGGCCGGGTCGCCCTCCGCGACGGCATCGGCGAAGAGGATAAAGAAGCCATCATCAAAGAGCTTCAGCGCTTGGAGAAGAACTCCGACCGCGCCATCATCGACCCCGGCTTCGTCGGCCGCGCCACCTTCCTGGACAAGCTCTGCTTCTGGAGCGACATCCAAGAGCCCGGCACCCTCAAGGAGCTCGAAATCGTCCGCGCTGAAATCGGCATGAAGCCCGGTGCCGTCACCGGCTGGGCCGTCACCGCCTTCTTCATCATCTTCATCGCCTTCTACGCCGCCGGCCCGGGCGTCTGCGTCTGGCTGGCGCTCTCCGAGCTCATGCCCAACCGCATCCGCGCCAACGGCATGGCCATCGCCCTGCTGATCAACCAAGGCGTCTCGACGACCATCGCCGGCGTCTTCCTGCCCTGGGTGGGCGCCTGCGGCTACTCCAGCGTCTTCTTCACGCTGGCCGGCTTCACGGTCATCTACTTCATCACCGCCGCCTTCTTCCTGCCGGAAACCAAGGGACGCACGCTCGAAGAAATCGAGCAGTACTTCACCACCGGCAAGATGCCCAAGAGCAAAGACGAAGAAGAGGCCAAGGCCTGACGGTTCGGCAGACCTCAGGCGGCCTCACGGACCCGATCTCACGGCCGGCACCCGCAGCAAGCGGGTGCCGGTTTTTTGCCCCTGCATTCAAACGCAGGTATTGACATGCAGACATATTGTGATACTCTCAACGGCGTATGAGTGGGACCTGCAATCCTCACCGGTTGCAGGCGGTGCCCGGGGCATCGCATAATCCACATAGCCCTGAGCTTGTCTCAGGGCTTTTTTATGTTGAAGGAGAAGGCCATGAACCATGACAAGTCGTACCGCTGTTTTGATGAACAAGCTCGACCATAACCCTGCAGAAAATCAATAAAACCTACACCGATAGCCATTCGGAATGCGCCATACACCACCGTACCCTCAAGCACATTGCCGATGTTGAACATCTAGCTGTTTGGGTATTCGTCGAGTTCTGCACATTCGGCAATCTGACAGCGCCGGAGCAAGTTTCCCGAACTTCTGACAGGTGCGGAAAAGACAGCCGCAGTACTGTGTGTGTGCGCTTGGCTCCTGCGTACCATTGCGCCGAAGAGCCGTTGGTGCGAACGAGTCAAAAATGTTTTTGATCGCATGAGCGAATATCCGAATCTCTGCCGTGACATGGGGTTCGGGACCGCTGCTTGGAAGCTGCACCCGCTCCGGCAGGCGCATTGACGGCATCACCGTGAGGAAAACGCATTGACGGCAGCCGAAAAACAGCGTATGCTCAGCACATGGACGCAACGACAGCATACAAGGTGGCCGACATGAGCCTCAAGGACTGGGGACGCAAAGAAATCACCATCTCCGAATACGAAATGCCCGGCCTCATGGCCTGCCGTGAAAAATACGGTCCGCAGAAGCCTCTGGCCGGCGTTCGCATCACCGGCTCGCTGCACATGACCATTCAGACCGCCGTGCTCATCGAGACCCTCGTCGCGCTCGGCGCCGACGTGCGCTGGGCCAGCTGCAACATCTTCTCCACCCAAGACCACGCCGCCGCCGCCATCGCCGCCACAGGCGTGCCCGTCTTTGCGCGCAAAGGCGAAAGCCTCGAGGAGTACTGGGAGTACACCTGGCAGGCCCTCAGCCACCGCGACGGCCTCGGCCCGCAGCTCATCGTCGATGACGGCGGAGACGCCACCCTGCTGATTCACAAAGGTTACGAAATGGAAGCCGGCGACAACTGGGTCAACGAGCCCGCCGAGAGCGAAGAAGAGCGCGTCATCAAAGCCCTGCTGCGCCGCATCGCCGCCGAGCAGCCCGGCGTCTTCCACCGCTGGGTGCCCGACATCGTCGGCGTCTCCGAAGAAACCACCACCGGCGTCCATCGCCTCTACAGGATGGAGCGCGAGGGCAGCCTCCTCTTCCCGGCCATCAACGTCAACGACTCCGTCACCAAGAGCAAGTTTGACAACCTCTACGGCTGCCGCGAGAGCCTCACCGACGGCATCAAGCGCGCCACCGACGTCATGATCGCCGGCAAAGTCGCCGTCATCTGCGGCTACGGCGACGTCGGCAAAGGCTGCGCCCAGGCCCTGCGCGGCCTCGGCGCCCAAGTCATCGTCACCGAAGTCGACCCCATCTGCGCTCTTCAGGCCGCCATGGAAGGCTACCGCGTGCTCACCGTCGAAGACACCCTCGGCACGGCCGACATCTACGTCACCACCACCGGCAACTGCGACATCATCACCCTGGAGCACATGGAAGCCATGAAAGACCAAGCCATCGTCTGCAACATCGGCCACTTCGACAACGAAATCCAAGTGGCGCGCCTGCAGGCCCGCGAAGGCATCGTGCGCACCAACATCAAACCGCAGGTCGACAAATACAGCTTCCCCGACGGCCACAGCCTCTACCTGCTGGCGGAAGGGCGCCTCGTCAACCTCGGCTGCGCCACGGGCCACGCCTCCTTCGTCATGAGCAACAGCTTCACCAACCAAGTCCTCGCCCAGATCGCCCTCTGGCAGGATCGCGGCAAGCGCCCGGCCGGCGTCGAAGTGCTGCCCAAAATCCTCGACGAAGAAGTCGCCCGCCTACACCTCGGCAAACTCGGCGTTCACCTCACCACTCTCACGCAGAAGCAGGCCGACTACATCGGTGTTCCCGTCGAAGGCCCCTTCAAGAGCGACGCCTACCGCTACTGATGAGCGAGCCGACCGACAGCGCAAGCGCCTGCCGCGAAGCCCTCGACTGGCTCTACGGCACCCAGATGTTCGGCATCAAGCTCGGGCTTGAGGGCATCACGCGGCTGCTCGGCGACTGCGGGGTGCTGCATCCGCGTGCGCAAGTCATCCACGTCGCGGGCACCAACGGCAAAGGCTCCACCTGCGCCTTTGCCGAATCCGTCGCCCGCGCCGCCGGCTACGGCACCGGGCTCTTCACCTCGCCGCATCTCGTGCGCTTCAACGAGCGCATCCGCGTCAACGGCGAAGAAATCCCCGATGCCGACCTCGCCCGCCTCATCGGGCAGCTGCGGCGCAGGGTCGAGGGCCGGGAGACCATGCCCACCTTCTTTGAGCTCACGCTCGCCATCGCCCTGATGTATTTTGCCGAGCGCGAGGTCGACCTCATCATCCTCGAAACGGGCATGGGCGGGCGCCTCGACGCCACCAACGCCGTCCCCAAAGACGTCGCCGTGATCGCGCCCATCGGCCTCGACCACCGCCAATACCTCGGCGACACCCTCTACGAAATCGCCGGCGAAAAAGCCGCCATCATCGCCCCGCATCGCCCCGCCGTCTCCGCCCCCCAGCAGCCCGACGCCAAACGCGCCATCGACGAAGCCGCCGCGCGCGCACGGACCGAGTGCCGCATCATCGACGAGACCTGCGAGCTTCCCCTCGGCCTGCGCGGCAGCCACCAAAAGAGCAACGCCGCCCTCGCCCTGGCCGCCCTGCGCTCTCTGCCCGGGTTCTCGGCGAGCGACGCAGCCGTCGCCCGCGGGCTGGCCGAAGTGCGCTGGCCCGGCCGCTTTGAAGAAATCGCCCCCGGCGTCATCATGGACGGCGCCCACAACCCCCCGGCCATGCGCGTGCTGGTGCAAAGCTGGCGAGAAGCCTTCGGCGAGCGCCGCGCCCGCTGCATCTTTGCGGGCTCGGCCGACAAGGACCTCGACAGCGTGCTGAGCATCCTCTCGCCCATCGTCTCCGGCTGGGTGCTGCCCCCCGTGCAATCCCCCCGCATCCTGCCCGCGAGCGAACTTGCCGCCAAAGTGCGCGCCTGCAGCAGCGCCCCCCTCAGCTGCCCGGCCACCCTCAGCGACGCCTTGCGCGATTTGCCGAGCGGCACCCTCATCTGCGGCTCCTTCTTTTTGCTGGGCGAAGCCAAAGCCCTGCTGGCCTCGGCCGACTACCGCCGCAGCGCCCAGTGAGCCGGCCCCGAGCCCGCCGCCGCAGGCGGGGCAGGGAAGAGCCGCAGGCGGGGCAGGGGAGAGACGTTCGCGCGGGGCAGGGGAGAGCAATCCGCGCGGCCGCAGACACAATGCCGCGTTGACAAAGCGCGTTTGATATGGTAGTTATCCCGAAAGAACTTCCTCGGCACATGATAAAAAACGCAGCCAAACTTCTGTCGACTCTGGCTCTTGCCCTCGCCGCCAACACAAGCCTCGCAGACGAAAGCGAGCAAGCCCGCAGCCTCTGCGAACAGGCTCAGCACTACATGGAGGGCAGCCACGGCTGCAAACTGAGCATCTCGAAAGCCGTCGAACACTACCGCCGCGCCGTTGAGGCCGGCAGCGCCGAAGCCGCTTATCAGCTCGCCCTGCTGAGTCTGGAGGGCATCGGCGTTGAGCTCGACGTCGATGCCGCCAACAAACTGCTGGCTCAGGCAGCCGACGCCGGCCACCCCAGGGCTCTCTACGAACTGGCCAGAAGCTACGCAAACGCCCGCGGCTTCATGCGCGACAGCACCCGAGCCAACGAGTATTATCGCCTTGCGGCCGAGGCCGGCTATGCTCCCGCCCAGTATCAGTACGGCATCAACCTCTTCAGCGGCAACGGATGCCCGACGGACGTTCCCGCCGCGATGACCTGGATCGGCAAGGCGGCCGACGCCGGCGAAGCCCTGGCCTGCTGCTCCTTGGCCAAAGCCTACTACAGCGGCATCGGCGGCCTCGCCCAAGATCGCGTCAAGGCCCTTTCCCTCTTCAAGTACGCCGCCGAGAAGGGCGTTGCCGATGCCCAGTACTTCTGCTGCCTCTACCTGCTGGAGGGCCGTCATGTGGCCAAAGACGAACAAGAGGCCCTGCGCTGGCTGAAAGCCGCCGCCTCCCGCAAGATGCCCGATGCGCTCTATTTGCTGGGGCGCTGCTACATCAAGGGCGCCGGCGTTAGCCAAGACCCCGACACCGGCCTCTATTACCTGACTCAGGCCGCGGAGAAAAATCACGCGCGCGCCTGCTTTGATCTCTTTGAAATCTACCGCGACGGCCTCGCCGATATCAAGGCAGACGCCGCCAAGGCGCAAGCCTACCTCGGCGAAGCCGTCAACCGAGGCGTTCCCGAGGCTCTGGTCGTCCACGCCGAGAAAATGCTCAACAACCCGCTTCAGCGCGAAGAGGGGCTGAGCATCCTGCGCCACGCCGCCGCGGCCGGCTACCTGCCCGCCATGGATCGCCTCGGCTGCGAACTGCTCGAGCGTGTCGGCGAGGCGGACAAGCAGTCCGAGGGCCTCTATTGGCTCCAAACGGCCGCGGACAAAAACTACGTGCCCGCCATACTCAGCCTCGCCGATGCCTGGCTCAACGGCAAGGGATGCAGCGGCAGAGAAAGCGACGGCTACGCCCTCCTCGAGGCCCTCGCCCAAAGCGGTCAGCCGGATGCCTGCTTCGCCCGCGCCTGCTGCAAGCTGCGCGGCACCGGCACGGCACAGGACATTCAGGGCTTTCTGACCGCCATCGAAGAACTCGATCGCGCCGGCTACGCCAAAGCCAGCTTCGTGCTCGCCCAGCTCGCCCTGAGCGGTCAGTTTGTGCCGCAGGATGAGGCTCGCGGCTTCGAGCTGCTCCGCAAGGCCTCGGCCGCCGGCAGTGAGGCCGCTGCCATCATGCTGGCCGAATGCCTCGCGAAGGGCGTCGGCTGCGAAGCTGACCCCGAAGAAGCCGCCCGCCTGCTGCAAAGCCTCGGCCTCAAGCAGCTCCCCGATGTCACGCCCGAGCTGCCGGAACTGCCCGAAACTCCCGAGCCCGCCGTTGAGCCTGCTGCCGTGCCCGCTCCCGCAGGCGACTCCGCTCCCGCCGCAGGGCCCGCTGAGACGACGGACTCCGCCGCCTCCGCCTCGGCCGCCTGAGCTCACCCCGACTCCGCCGCTTCTGCTCGCCTCGGGCGCTTGTGTTCACTCCGACTCGGGCGCCGCTCCGTCGGCCTTCCCCTGCGGGCCGTGCTGTGCCCCGCCGCGGCTCCCGCCCCCTTCCGCCGCCGCGCGCTGCGAGCGGCGGCGCGCCTCGCGTTTGTGAATCACGGATGAGTCACAAAAAACGTTGTGAATCAAAATCAGCTGTTTTTGATTCACAAGCTGGACATCGAAGCCGCGCGGGTGTATCATAGACACATGCCCTATATTCTGGAGAATCTGCCGACGCGCCCCTTGGACATGTCAAGCCTGCTCGCCCCCCTCGGGCGAGCCAATCGAGCACTGGCACGCTACGCCGGCAATCTCGAGTTTCTCCGCAATCCGGATTTACTGCTCTCACCCTTTCTGCTTCAGGACTGCGTGCTCTCCTCGCGCATCGAGGGCACCCAGACGACGCTGGATGACGTTTTGGCCTACGAGGCAGGCAGCACCGAGGGGCCGACGGCCGATAGCCAAGAGGTCATCAACTACCGCGAGGCCCTGCGCTACGGCGCCCATTCCCTGCAGCACCGCGAGCTGAGTTTCGGCCTGCTGCGCGAGATGCACGCTCTGCTGCTCAGAGGCGTGCGCGGAGAAAGCAAGGATCCCGGGCAGGTGCGGCGCACGCAGAATTGGATCGGGGCTCGCGGATGCAGCATGGAGACTGCCAGTTATGTTCCGCCTGCACCCGAGACGCTGTCGGCTTACTTGGATAACTGGGATGCGTACCTCCGCACGGAGGATGCTGATCCGCTGATTCAAGTCTGCATTCTGCATGCGCAGTTTGAGATGATCCATCCCTTTCTCGACGGCAACGGCCGTATCGGCCGACTCATGATTCCCCTCTTTCTCAACCAGCGGCGCATCCTTCACCGCCCGGTCTTTTACCTGAGCGAATACCTCGAGAAAAACCGAGACCGATACATGGGATGCCTCGCCGACATTGAGCGCCGAGACGGCTGGGAGGCTTGGATACTCTTCATGCTCAACGCCATTGCTGAGCAGGCAAGCGTCAATACCGAGCGTGCCCACCGCCTCCACGAGTATCACGAGCAGTGCTCGGCCGATTTCCGCCGCCTGCTCAACTCGCCCTACAGCCAAGCGCTGCTCGACGCCATCTTCGCACACCCGATCTTCAACCGCAGTCAGATTCGCGAAGCCGTGCCCGATATCTCGGCTCCCACGCTTCAGAGAGCCCTCAACTCCCTCTGCCAAGAGAAAATCATCAGCCTGCATCGCGACAGCAGCGGTCGGCGCCCCGCCCTCTACGCCATGCGCCGCCTGCTCGACATCGCTTCCGGCAGAGAAGACGCCCTCGATCTTTGAACGGCGCTGCAGCTCCCGCCCCCTTCCGCCGCCGCGCGCTGCGAGCGGCGCCGCGGCTCGCGTTTGTGAATCACGGATGAGTCACAAAAAACGTTGTGAATCAAAATCAGCTGTTTTTGATTCACAAAATCCGCCTAGGCGAGCCCTCGGATCGAGCCCCGCAGCTTCGCAGGCCGCAGCGCCCGCCCCCGCTGCCCTCCCGCGAGAGCCGTTCGCCGCGCGAAAAGCCGGCTGCGCCCTCCTCTTCGGACTTGACAAGAACGAGCTACCGAGTATAGTATCCGAGGGGACACATCACCACCCCCCCCGAGACACATCATGGAACCCATTTACGAAGGCAAAGCCAAGAGGCTGTTCACGACCGAGGATCCGAACGTCCTGCGCATGGAGTTCAAGGATTCCGCCACCGCATTCAACGGAGTCAAGAAGGAGGACTTCGCGAACAAGGGCCGCATGAACAAGGCCATCACCCTCATCATCTACCGCATGCTTGAGGACAGGGGCGTCAAGACGCACCTCGTCGACGACGTGGATGACATCAACCTGCTCGTCCGCAAAGTCTCCATCATGCCGCTCGAGGTGATCGTGCGCAACGTCGCCGCGGGTTCCTTCTCGAAGCGCATGGGCATCAAGGAAGGCACGCCCTTCAAGAAGCCCATCGTCGAGTTCTCGTACAAGGACGACGCGCTCAACGACCCCTTCATCAACGATGACTACGCCCGCGAAGTCGGCGCCGCCACCGAAGAGGAATGCGCCTACATCAAGAAGATGGCGCTGCTCATCAACGAAACGCTCAAGGAATTCTTCCTGAAGGCCAACCTGCGCCTCATCGACTTCAAGATCGAGTTCGGCCGCTTGGCCACCGACCCGACCGCCATCGTGCTCGCCGACGAAATCTCGCCGGACACCTGCCGCCTCTGGGACGTCACCACCGGCAAGAAGATGGACAAGGACCGCTTCCGCCAGGGCCTCGGCGAGTTCATGGAATCCTACGCCGAAGTGCTCAGCCGCCTGCAGAAGTAAAACGCTCAGCAGATGGCCACCGCGCATCCTCGTGCCACGCGCTCCCGCAAGCGGCGGGAGAAGAGCGACACAGGGCTGCCGGTGGCCTTTTTCACAGAGAACCTATGGCCACACTGACCCTCGAAGTATTCAGCCGCTTTCAGAGCGCGACCGATGCCAACAAGCTGCTCTACACGCCCATTGACGACCGGCTGACCTACAACCACACGCGCCTCTACACCGTCGAGTGCGAAGGCGACCTCGACGCCGCGCGCGACTACATGCGCCGCGTGCTCGTCGACCCCATCTCGCAGAAAGTCGAAGAAGGCGGTGCGCCCGCGCTCAGCGGCGAGCTCTTCCGCATCTCCTACGGCATCAAGAAAGGTGCCCTCGATCTGGAGAAAGAAGCCATCCTCGCCAACTACCGAGGCCGCAAGGGACTGCCCTTCCGCATCACCAACCTCACCATCACGCAGAACATCTACATCTTCGGCAACGGAGACAAAGCCGCGCTGGCCGCGCGCTTCTGCAAAGACGTCTGCAACCCCGCCATCCACACCTGGAGCGTCCGTTAAAGCGCCCCGCCAACGGAACCCCTCACAAGACGACACCCCTCCCCATGGCCACCTACCGCACCATACCCGTACGCGAGCTCACCGAGGCTGAACTCACCCGCCTCAGCCAAGACATGAAGCTCTCGCTGTCGACGGAAGACATGCTCGTCGTGCAGCAGATCTTCTGCGAGATCGGCCGCGAGCCCACGGACGTCGAGCTCGAAGTCATCGCACAGACCTGGTCCGAGCACTGCAAACACCGCATCTTCGCCGCCACCATCCGGCACAGCGTCAACGGTGAAACCGAAGAGATCCGCAGCATGTACAAGACCTTCATCCAGCGGCCCTCCAAGGACATCATGGCGAAGAAGCCCGGCTTCGTCCTCAGCGCCTTCGTCGACAACGCCGGCTTCATCAAACTCGACGACAACCTCTCCGTCTGCCTCAAAGCCGAAACGCACAACCACCCCAGCGCCATCGAGCCCTACGCCGGCGCCAACACGGGCCTGGGCGGCGTCATCCGAGACATCCTCGGCGCCGGCAAAGGCGCCAAGCCCATCGCCAACCTCGACGTCTTCTGCTTCGGCGCGCCCGACACCCCGCAGAGCATGGTCGAAGGCCACAACATCATCCACCCGCTGGGCATCATGCGCGGCGTCGTGCACGGCGTGCGCGACTACGGCAACCGCATGGGCATCCCCACCACCAGCGGCGCCATCCAGTTTGACCCCACCTACATCTACAACCCCCTCGTCTTCTGCGGCACCGCCGGCGTCATCCCCCGGAGCGACATCGCCAAAGAGATGAAACCCGGCCTCGCCGTCGTGGTGATCGGCGGCCGCACCGGCAAAGACGGCCTGCACGGCGCCACCTTCTCCTCGGCCGCCATGGGCGAATCCTCGCACGAAGAAGACCAGCAAGCCGTCCAGATCGGCAACCCCATCGAAGAGAAAAAGACCCTCGACGTCATCCTCGAAGCCCGCGAGCGCGGCCTCATCGAGTTTGTCACCGACTGCGGCGCAGGCGGCTTCTCCTCGGCTGCGGGCGAAATGCTCTCCGAGACCGGCGGCAACCTCTACCTCGAGCGCGCCCCGCTCAAAGAGACCCACATGCTCTCCTGGCAGATCTTCCTGTCCGAATCGCAGGAGCGCATGGTGCTCGCCGTCAAGCCCGAAAACCTCGATGAACTCAAGAGCCTCTGCGACACCTTCCAGACCGAGATGACCGTGCTGGGCGAGTCGAATGACTCGGGCGTGCTGCGCGTCTGGCACAACGGAGAACTCGTCTGCGAGCTCGACAACTCGAAACTCCACGACGCGCCCACCAAGCAGCTCGAATCCGTCTTCACCCCCTCGCCGGCCCTCACCGGCCTCGCGCTCGACGACAGCGACCTGACGGGCGACCTCAAGCAACTCTTCGGCGACTTCGCCATCGTCTCGCGCGAACCCATCATCCGCGAATACGACCACGAAGTGCAGGGCAACACCGTGCTCAAACCCCTCGCCGGCGCCGTCGGCGACGCCCCGCAGGACGCCTCCGTCATCGACATCGACGGCTCGGAAAAACTCATGTCGCTCGCGCTGGCCATCCTGCCCGAATGGGGCAAGACCGACCCCTACGCCATGGGCACCGGCACCGTCGATGAAACCGTGCGCCAGCTCGTGCTCGCCGGCACCAACCCCGACAAAATCGCCCTGCTCGACAACTTCTGCATGGGCAACCCCGAATGCCCGACCGAGCTCGGCCGCATCGTCGAATGCGCCAAAGGCATCCGCGAAGCCGCCCTCGCCTACGGCGCCCCCTACGTCTCCGGCAAAGACAGCTTCTACAACTACTTTGAGACGGAAGACGGCCCGGTGAACATCCCCGTCACCTTCCTGTGCTCGGGCTTCGGCGTCGTTGAAGACTACGAGCACGTGCGCGGCATGTCGCTGCGCCGCAACAACAGCGTCCTCTTCATCGTCGGCAACACCGAAGACGAAATGGGCGGCAGCGTCTACGCCCGCATCAAAGGCATCGCCGACGCCAAAGTCCCGCAGACCGACTGCGCCAAGAACTACGAGACCTACAAGCGCTACTACGAGAAGGCGCTCACGCAGGGCCTCGTGCTCTCCGCGCACGACCTCTCCGAAGGCGGCCTCGCCGTCGCCGCCGCCGAAATGGCCTTCTCGGGCCAAGGCGGCATCAGCATCGACCTGGACAAACTGCCCACCGAAGGCGGCTGGAACAACCTCGCCGTACCCTGCTTCAGCGAGAGCACCGGGCGCTTCCTCGTCGAAGTCGACGAAGACCTCGCCAACGAGTTTGAAGCCGCCATGGCCGGCAGCCCCTGCGCACGCATCGGCCGCTCCGACGCCGGCAGCAAGCTGAGCATCCTCGCGGGCGGCAAAGAAGTCATCAGCGCGGAGATCGCCGAGCTCAAACACATCTGGAAGAACGGCCTCACCCCCTTCTATTGAAGAACCCCACACGCAACAACCCAACCATGCCACACGCCTTACTCCTCAAGTACCCCGGCACCAACTGCGACGTGGAAACCGAGCGCGCCCTCATGGCCGCCGGCTTCTCGACCCAGGTGCAGCCCATCGCCACCGCCCGCCCCGAGCACGTGGCCAAGGCCCAGCTCGTGGTGTTCTCCGGCGGCTTCTCCTACGGCGACTACGTCATGAGCGGCCGCCTTGCACAGCTCGAAACCGAGCGCATCCTCGGCGACGCCCTGCAGAAGCACCATGCCGACGGCGGCTTCCTCTTCGGCATCTGCAACGGCTTCCAAATCCTCACCAAGCTGGGCATCCTGCCCAAAGCCTCGCTCATCCTCAACAAATCCGAGCGCTTTGAGTGCATGTGGGACAAACTCGTGAAGGTCGCCCCTTCGCCCTTCACCGCCTGCCTGCCCGACGAGTTCGAGCTGCCCTCGGCCCACGCCGAAGGCCGCCTCGTCTGCGAGCCCGGCGACGCTCAGAAATACCTCGACAACGGCTGCGTCGCCCTGCAATACGCCGACAACCACAACGGCTCCGAGCTGCGCATCGCCGGCCTGCAAGACCCCACCGGCCGCGCCATGGGCCTCATGCCGCACCCCGAGCGCTTCCTGCGCCCGCGCCACCACTACGACCCCGACTGGAGCGGCGACTCCGAATGGGGCTGGGGCTACTACTTCTTCAAGGGCGCCTACGACGCGCTCAAGTAAGCCCGGCAGCAGGGAGGGCCCGGCAGAGCGCTCGCGGCACCGTGCTCGAGCGCCCCGCGGCAAACCCGCACCGCTGCGCTAAACCAAGGCGGGCGGCTTCGGATCATCCGAAGCCGCCCGCCTTCTCCGTCGCTCTCTGTAGCGAGATTGGCTCGGGAGCGGGCAGAGAGACTATCATCTTCACCATCAGACAACGCCGAGCCGGCGGATTCCCCGAGCGCGATGAAGCGCCGTACGCGCATCCTCAGTACCGGCGGCATTTGAGCTTGCCGTCCGCCCGGCAGAATGCTAAGCTGTCGGCATGATCAACGCCGATCTCCTTGCCCGCTGCAGCAACGCGGGCGCCCCTTCCGGTTTTGAAGCCCCCGTCCGCCGCATCATTCGCGACGAGTTGCAGAGCTGCTGCTCGAGCATCTCGCGCATGCCCTCGGGCAACCTCATCTGCCGCAGCGGTGCGGGCGGCCCCGCCGTCGCTCTGCTCGCGCATATGGATGAAGTCGGCTTCATGGTGCAGAGCATCACCGCCGACGGCTTCCTGCTCCTCGTGCCCATCGGCGGCTGGTGGAACCACACCCTGCCGTCCCAGCGCGTCATCGTCCACACCCGCGACGGCCGCCGCATTCCCGGCCAGCTCGGCACCAAGCCGCCGCACCTGCTGCCCGAAAGCCAGCGCCACCAAGTCATGCCCACCGAAGCACTCTGCGTCGATCTGGGTGCCTCCTGTGCAGACGAAGTGCGCGCGCTGGGTATCCGCACGGGCTGCGCCGTCACGCCCGACGTCAGCCTTCAGCCCCTCGCCGTCGAGCACCGCTGGATGGGCAAAGCCTTTGACAACCGCGCCGGTGTCTACTGCATGATTGAAGCCATGAAGCGGCTGGCAGCGGAACAACTCCCGCTCGACCTGCTCGGCATCGGCACCGTGCAGGAGGAAGTCGGCACGCGCGGAGCCCGAGCGCTGGAAGTGCAGCCCGAGCTCGCCGTCATCCTCGAAGGGCCTCCCGCAGACGACACCTACGGGCAGAGCAGCACCGCGCGCCAGGGTGAGCTCGGGCGCGGGGTGCAGGTTCGCCTCTACGACCCCACGCACATCACCCCGCCGGCTCTGGCCGACCTCGTTCTGCGCCTCGCCGACGAGCAAAACATCCCCTGCCGGCCCGCCGTGCGCCGCACGGGCGGCACGGATGCCGCCGCGAGCTACCCCAACTGGCACGGCGTGCCCGCCATCGTGCTCGGCGTGCCCGTGCGCTACATCCACTCGCACAACGGCATCCTCGATGACCGCGATCTCGCGGCCTGCATCGACCTCAGCTGCGCGCTGCTGCGCCACGTCGCCGCACACGGTCTTGCCGAGCTCTTCGAGGACTGAGGAGGGCGTTGCAATCGCTGTACCGATGGGGTAGACCAAGCGCCCCCGCGGATGAACGCGGCGGGGGCGCTTGGCCTTGCCGGCGGGCGGAGCCGCGCGGCGGGGAGGTCTCGGGGCTGCGCTCGGGGCGGCGGAGCCCCGAGGCGCGTTCGGGAAAAAACTCAGCCGAGGGACCGGACGGTGTTGACGATGTTTTCGACGTTCATGCCGAGCTCCGAGAGCACCTGGGCGCTTCCTCGTCGAAGTCGACGAAGACCTCGCTCATGAGTGGCCGCCTCGCGCAGCTCGAAACCGAGCGCATCCTCGGCGACGCCCTGTAGAAGCACCATGCCGACGGCAGCTTCCTCTTCGGCATCCGCAACGGTTTCCAAATCCTCACCAAGCCGGGCATCCTACCCAAAGTCTCGCTCATCCTCAACAAGTCCGAGCGCTTTGAGTGCATGCGGGACAAACTCGTGAAGGTCGCCCCTTCGCCCTTCACCGCCTGCCTGCCCGGCGAGTTCGAGCTGCCCTCGGCTCACGCTGAGGCGTGTGAAAGCTTTTCTTCACATAATCGTATGAATGCCACGCGTTTTATCTCTCTTGGTCTGCTTGCAGGCTATACAAATAAAAATCGCGGTACATTGATAATTTAGCTCCCATGGGAAGGAGAGGCTGATGCCTGATGGCCGAGAGCTGTGACAAGTCTTCTCCATTCTCTTTGCAATCAACGTACAGAACACTTTGATGGCGTTTTATGAGAGACATTAAATCCTCTTCCGTTGACAGATGATGGATGCGCGCGTGTGCGTGGCATGCCATGTCATACCAAGCTGCCTGAAAGTCTCCCGTTCCCTTATAAACATACACCGGCCTGTTTAGCACGAAAGCGAGGGGAACCGCTAGGGATTTGGTTGGAGTGACAATGACTTCCGCCCGGCTTTGATCCGCGTACCGGATCAACTCGTTTGCCCCTGTTGCCCACTCGCTTTGTGAACAGTGGTACGCTTTCACTTGCACCAATGCGGAAATGAAAATCAAGCAGGCTAAAAGGGGTTGAATGAGGTTTCGCGCTGTGATCTTTGAGTAAAGAAGTAACCCTAACCACGTGCATGCTATTCCGGGAACCAAGGATCTCGAGTGAAAAGCGGGAGACGTCGTGAACGTTATGACAAGTCCAACGATGAGGAGGAAAGGATAGATACTCAATCCACACAGAGAGTGAGCAAGGCTCACCGGCGTTGTATTTGACCTCCTGTACAAATATCCTGAAAGAATGCACAAGAGTCCGCAGGCGTAAACGATGAGGCTGAAATTCGGAGAAAGAATTTGTCTGAATCCGTATGGGAGCAACAGGTAGTATTCCACGACTTCTCTTATTGTAGGTTGGGGAATCCAAAAACCGTGAGTTACGTACGCTGTTTGCCGGAGTAAAATTCCCAGCCACGGAAGATAGGAGACAATCGCGAACAAGCACGAGCCGACCCACCAATAAAGGGATTTCCTGTTTCGACTTCGAATGCTGCACCACCCGCAGAAGAGGTAAATCGGCATTACGGCAACACAGGCATACGTGTGGGTATAGGCCGAGGCCACACCGGATAACGCAAACAGGAGCCAATATCCCCATTTATTGGTTTGCAGTGCCTTGAAAGAAAAAATATAGCAGGCGAGAACGAAGAACATGGCCCACGAGTACATGCGGATTTCCATCCCGATTTCCAAGGCCAGCGGGGCAGTGATGATACTAAGCGCACCCAAGCCCGCTACATACCAACCCCAAGTTTTTCGTACTACGGTGAGACAGAGGCAGACAGCCAATACGAAGGGGATTAATGACATGATCTTGCAGGCCTGCACAATCGTGAGAGCCGGGCAGAATGAGAGGATGAGATCGCTTCCCGCCTTGAGTATGATGTAGTACAGAGGTGGGTGGACATCCGCTGCTGTTATTTTAATAAGCTCTTCATAACCCGTCTGGATGATGAAAATGGAAGCGGATGAGTCATACTGAATGGCAGGGCTCATGCAATGATAGCACATAAGAGCCAAGCACCCTATGCTCAGAAGGACACAAAATCCGGCAAAAATCCTACTTTGAATAATAGATATAATGCGTTGGAGTAACTCTCGGGATGGTTCCTCCCAGATACTAGTCAGCAGAGCTATTATTTTTTTTCTCATTTTGAGCATCAGAATTCTTGTGAGCGTCAAATTTCTTTCCCTCCGGCAAACCAGTGCCGGAGGACGTAGTAGATCAGGCATTGCCGCGCGTTGGCCAGTGCCTTGGGCGAGACGCGCGG
>NZ_CALXNG010000033.1:0-21663 GCF_944389695.1 Candidatus Parakkermansia intestinigallinarum | reverse complement strand
TTGCCCTCTCCTTGCCCGACACCCCGCATGATTACTGCATCCTTTTTCCCTCTGCTCAAACTTTGGGACAGGTGTGGCGAAAAGCAAGGCCGCACCCGCTTTTTCCTTGACTAAAGCGAAGCTTTTCCCTAGAATTGATGCGTGATGAAGTTCGTCCTCTTCCTGATAAAATACATTTGCCTGCTACTGCTCATCCTCCTTCTGGCTGAGGTCGTCAAGTGCGGCTGTCAATCAGGATGTCTCGACATTGTCCGCCATTTGTACGAAGGCGGCTTGGCGGCGTCGGTCACCACACCGTGGTTCGCCCTGATGGCGGGATTGTTGCTTCTCATGGGACTGCTGCGCGGCGTCACCGCCATTTGGAACATTATTTTCTGCTGGAGCATCGTCCTTCTCATCTTTCTCATCATCCTCGTCTCCTTCGGCACGGATGTCGCTCTTCCGGGCGCGGCGGCCGTTCTCAGCTCCGAGCCGAACCTCATCATGGCCGGGCTCGATCAGCTCAGCCTGCTCATCGGAGCCCATATCGTGATCACTCCGAACTGTGAATTTTTGCTTCTGCTCGTTCCCATGGGGCTGATTCTGGGCGGACTCTTCAGCAACTCGCGGCTGCGCATTGCCTTTTACAGCGTCGTGGGCTACGCCCTCTGGTACGGGCTGAGCGAGCTGTTGCTCTACCTGCTCACGCTGTGGGGGCAAAGCGAAGCGCCGCTCCTAGCCGAGGTGCAGGTTTTCCTGAGCGATTCCGACTGGGTCATTCCGACGCTGATGGGCGTCTTCTTCACGATCTACGTCACGATTCTGGCCTTCTATGAGACCTACTCTCCGCGTCGGTCCGAGGACGAAGCGTCCGGCAAGGAGGCGCGCAACGAGGTGCTCACCGAGCGCGAGATGCCCGAGTCTCTCACGGAAGCCGAGCTCAATCCTGCGGCGGTCAACATGGTGCCCGATGCAGATCCCACGGTTCCGCTTCATCCCGGCACCCCGCCGGCCCCCCAGACCATCCTGACACCCCCGGCCATTCCGCTTCCCCAAGCCGTCGGCATCAATACTGCGGCCGCGCGCCCGTCAGCGGAGCTGCCGCCCACCGCTGCTGCCAAAGTCGCCGCCGAGCCGCGCGGAGAAGCCACTCATGCGGCGCGCGCGATACCTCAGCCCATTCCGCCGACGCAGGCATCGCATGTTGACGCTGCGGAGCTCTCTGCTGCAGCGGCAGCCGTGAGCAGGGAGTCCTCCGGGCAGCCCCTCCCCGCGACGAAAAAAAACGATGAGGAAGAGAAAAGCAGCGATCAGATGATTGATGCCGCTCTTTCTTCCCTGCCTGCGGAGGATTCCAAGGCCGCGGAGGACGCCGACCAAGCGCCGACCGTTCCGCTGCCGCCGACCGAAACCTTCGACGAGATTCGCGAGGCTCTCAGCGACATGCGCGAAGCGCGTGAGGAAGCCGTAGCTCTCGCCGAGCAACGGAGAGACGACTCACCCGAAGGGGAGACAAGCGCCTCGGACAAGGAGACTGCCCCGTCGGCCCCGGCCGCAGCCGAGGACGCCGCCGCCGCGGCGTCGGCAGAGGCTCCGTCTGCGTCTGACCAACGGGACGCCGAGCAGAGCGTGAGCAAGCCGGAGGCTCCGACACCTCCGCCGACGGCTCCCTCCGTCCATCCGACTCCGGCTCCGCTTCCCGTGCCACCGCTGCCCGTGGCCCCCGTGGCTCCCGTGGCTCCCGTACCCCCTGAGGCTCCCGTGGCCCCCGTGGCTCCCGTAGCTCCCGTGACCCCCGCAGCTCCCGAAGCTCCCGTGGCTCCCGTGGCTTCTGAGGCTCCCGAAGCTCCCGTACCCCCTGAGGCTCCCGCAGCTCCCGTGCCCCCTGAGGCTCCCGCAGCTCCCGTGGCTCCCGCAGCTCCCGTAGCTCCCGTGCCCCCTGAAGCTCCCGAAGCTCCCGTGCCCCCTGAGGCTCCCGCAGCTCCCGAAGCTCCCGTACCCTCTGAGGCTCCCGCAGCTCCCGAAGCTCCGCAGCAGCGGAAGGCTGACCAAGACCGTTGAGCAGAGCCATGAGAATCTGGCAACTCCGAAGAGGCGCATGGGTGCTCCCCCCCGGGGGCGCCATCATGGGCATTCTCAACACGACGCCCGACTCCTTTTCGGACGGCGGGCGGCACAACAGCCTCGCGAGTGCCCTGCAACACGCTGAACTCATGGCGGACGCCGGGGCGGACATCATCGACATCGGCGGCGAGTCCACCCGCCCCGGAGCCGATGAGGTTGACGAGACAACGGAGGCGGAGCGCACCCTTCCCGTCATCCGAGCGCTGAGGCAAGCTCGCCCCGAGCTGCTCATCTCCATCGACACTCGCCACCCGGGCGTCGCCGCCCAAGCGCTCGACGCCGGAGCGGACATCATCAATGACGTCACCGGCTTGGCGCATCCGGACATGCGGCGCCTCTGCGCCTCTCGCGCCTGCGGCATCGTGCTCATGCACATGAAGGGAGAGCCCCGCACGATGCAGCAGGCGCCGCACTACGAAGACGTCGTCGCCGAGGTTCACGCCTTCTTCGAAGAGCGCATCGCCTTGGCAGAGGCCTGCGGCATCGCCGCCGAGCGCCTTTGTCTGGATCCCGGCATCGGCTTCGGCAAGAGCACGGAGCACAACCTTGCTCTCATCCGCCACCTCGGCGAGCTGCGCGTGCGCGAGCTTCCGCTGATGATGGCGCTGTCGCGCAAGCGCTTCATGGGTGCGCTGCTGGGAGACGTCGACTACGTGAAGAGCAGCCCGCTGCCCACCGTCGTCATGAGCCTTCTGGCGGCGGAGCGCGGGGCCGACCTGCACCGCGTCCACGACGTTGCCGAGTTGCACCGGGCGCTGCGCCTCAGACAAGCTCTGCGCAGCGGAGACTGAGTTTCCTCCGCTCGGGCGAGGAGGACAAAAACGCGCCGCCATTCTGTCAGCAGCATTGACCGCCCTTGACGAGCCGTGTATAATCGCCCCCATGAAACGCCTTCTCTGTATCCTCCTCCTGCTCTGTGCAGCATTCGTACAGGCCGCGCCCGTCAAAATCGCGAGTTTGCACCCGCTGCTCAGCGACATGGCTCGCCAAATCGGCGGCAACAAGGTGAAGGTGCATGACCTCTTCCCCGAGAACGGCACCCTGCACGAGTTCCAACCCACGAGCAATGAAATCTCGAGAGCCCTCGGCTCCAAGCTCTTGCTCGCCATGGGCAAGGGCGTCGAGCCCTACCTGCCCTCGCTGCGCTCGAGCATATCGGAAAAAACCAAATTCGTCGAACTCGGCGCCACCATCCCCGACGTCAAGGTGCCGGGGACGGACAAAGTTGACCCGCACTGGTGGAACTCGCCCGCCAACATGAAGCGAGCCTCCCGCGTCTTGCTCGAGGAGCTCTCCGCCGTCGACCCGACCAATAAGAGTTATTACGAAAAGCGTCAGAAAAAGTACGCCGAGGAAATGGACTCGCTGATGATGATGGGGCGCCTCATGCTCAGCAAAGTGCCGACAGATCGGCGCATTCTGGTGACGGAACACGCCGCGATGTGCCACTTCTGCGAGGCCTTCAATCTCACGCCGATGGCCCTGCAGGGCGTCGCCGCCGAGGCTCAGGGAGACCCCGCCACGCTGGCTCGCCTGCTCACGGAGCTGCGCGAAAAGAAAGTGCCGAGTCTGTTCACCGAGTACAACTCTTCCCCGCGCAACATGCGCGTCATTGCCTCGCAGCTCGGGGTGGCCACCTTCTCCCTTGTCATGGACGGCATTGCCAAAGACCTCCCGACCTACAAGCAGCAGATGACTCACAACATCGGCGCCGTGATGGCCGGCCTGAGCAACAGCAAGAAAAAGCCGGCCACGGTGGCGGAGAGCGATGAAGACATTGCCGGCCTGCTCAACGATATTCAGAACCGCGCCGAAGAACAGGCGCGCCGCGAAGTTGAGGAAGAACGCGCCAAAGCGGCCGCCGGCAAGGGCGCCGCGCCGAGCAAGGGCGACAAGCGCAACAAGCGCCGCTGAGCCACAGCCGCCGAAACCATGTCTCCCCTCATCTCCCTGTCGCTGGCGACCCTCGGCGTTGCGGCCGTCGGCCTGCCCCTCATTCCCCTGCTGCGGGACGCGCCTCGCCAAGTGCTGGCGATGGAAGAGCCCTTTGACCCGGCGACGGCACAGACCCTGCCCACCTACGTCACCGTGCAGTACAGCGGGGAACTGAGCTCGATGCAGCTGAGACTCGGCGGGCGGGTTCTTGCCGACTGGGAAGCGACGGACGACGAGGGAGAAGCCAACAGTTCTCCGTGGATGTTCAAGACGGAGCTTCCCGCCGACCTCGTCGACAGAGCCGAAATCGAGCTGGAAGCCACTTGGAACAGCCAAGGCCCGCAGGCCGTCACCATCACCCTCGAGCCGGATGCCCTGCCCCCCTCCAGCTGCACGCGCTGGACTCTCCCCTCCGGGCTCATCATGTACGACACCTTCACCTTCAGCCGCCCGTGAGCAACAGCCATCGAGAACATCACATCTGCTGGGGCGGCGGCTGCGACCACCGGGGCGGGCACTGCCTGCAAGTCGAACAACTCTCCGCCGGATACGGAGCTCTCGACGCGCTCAGCGACCTGAGCTTCAGCATTGACTGCGGCCACACCCTCGCGCTCATCGGCCCGAACGGCGCAGGCAAATCCACGCTGCTCAACGTGCTGGCCGGGCTGCTGCGCCCCCGCAGCGGCCGCATCCTCTGGAACGGCGCACCGCTCATGGACAATCGGCATGAAATCGCCTACGTGCCGCAGCGCTCCGAAGTCAACCGCAACTTTCCGCTGACCGTGCGCGGTCTCATCGAGATGGGGCGCTACCCGAGCCTTGGCGTCTGGCGAGCCGCCAAGCAGCATGATCGGGACATCGTCGAACGCGCCATCGACGCCCTCGGGCTGCGCGAACTCAGCCGGCGCCAAATCGGCGAACTCTCCGGCGGCCAGCAGCAGCGAGCCTTCCTTGCGCGAGCCCTTGCTCAGGAAGCGCACATCATGTTGCTCGACGAGCCCTTCACCGGACTTGACCTCCCGAGCTCCGAATCGCTCGGCGAGATGCTGCGAGCTCTGTCCGCCGAAGGCAGACTCATCATCGCCTCGCACCACGACCTCATCACCGCCCCGAAAATCTTCGACTACAGCCTGCTGCTGCACCGCAAGCTCATCAGCTTCGGCAAGACTGCCGACAGCCTCAGAGCCGACCACCTGCAAGCCGCCTTCGGCTACCTTCCGCACACCCTTCAGGCATGAACGAACTCTGCAACTTCTTGGCCGAACCCATCGCCCAGCGCAGCCTCTGGGCCTGCGCGGCCATCGGCTTTTCCAACGGCTTTGTCAGCGCTCTGGTCGTGCTGCGGCGCTCCTCGCTGCAAATCGGCACCCTCAGCTGCGCCCTGCTGCCGGGGATAGCCCTGGCGATTCTGCTCTTCGGCTTCATGCAGCTGAGCATCCTGCTGGGCGCCGTCATTGCGGGGCTGCTCGTCGGGCTGGGCTCCCTCTTCGTCTCCCGCACCTCGCGCATCGATCACGACACCGCGCTCTCCATCCTGCACACCACGGCCTTCGCCATCGGCTACATCATCCTCGTCAGACTCGGCCTGCAGCAAAAAGTCGATGACTGGCTCTTCGGCAACATCATGAGCATGAGCAACACCGACCTGCTCATCGCCTACCTGACCGGCGCCCTCGCCGTGCTGAGCATCACCGCCCTGCAACGCCCCCTGCTCATCTGCCTCTTCGACCCCCGCGCCGCCGCCACCATGGGCATCCCCACGCGAGCCTTCAGCTACGGCATCTTCTCGCTCATCATCCTCGTCCTCGTCTCTTCCCTGCAAGCGGTGGGTGCCTTCCTAACCCTCGGCCTGCTCGTGGCTCCCGCCGCCACCGTCTACCTGCTCACCAACCGCGCCGGCTGGCTCTTCTGGGGCGGCGGGCTCATCGGCGCGGGAGGCTCCGTGCTCGCCTTCTTTCTGAGCTTCCCGCTGGGCTGGCATCTGGGAGCCACCATCATCCTGGTGCTGGGTCTCATCTTCCTGATCGCCTACATTTTTTCACCCAAATACGGGCTTCTCGCCAAAAAGCAATGAAAGAGCACGGGCACTGTCGCCTTTCTGCTTGCCTTGATAGCGCCCGTGTGCTAGACTCGTTCCGTATGAAAACCTCTTTTTTCCCCGTCTATACGCGCCGATGCGGCTTCACACTCATTGAGCTGCTCGTCGTCATCGCCATTCTGGGCACGCTGGCCGGCATCACCCTTTCAGTCGTGTTCATGGCCAAGAGCAAGGGTAACAACACCGTTGCCCGCCAAACCTGCACCCAGATTGCCACGGCTGCCGAGCGCTTCATGAGCGACAACGACCAAGCCGCGCCCTTCGACTACAACGCCTTCCCGAGCGATGACGAGCGCCTGCACTTCCCCCTCGCGGAAGGGAAGGACGGAGGCATGCTTCGCGTTCTGCTCGATGCCGAGGGTGACGTCGACTCCCGAATCAACCGCCGCCGCGAAACCTACCTCAAAGTCAACGAAGTCGATTCGCCGACCAACGGCGTCTACTACCAGGATGACGAGCCCGGCTACTACGATCCTTGGGGCACTCCCTATTACGTGATCTACACGGAAAACAAAGATGTCAATGTCGACCCCTTCGCCGAAAACGGGCGACCGCTCAACGACAAATTCCTCGTCTACAGCCTCGGTGAAGACCAGGACGGCATTGCCCCGATTCCCCTGAGCAACGACGACAGCTCGGCCTCCTCCTCCAAGAAGAGCAAGAAGGACGCCAAGAAGTCCGCCAAGGACAAGAAGGCAGACAAGGACAAGAAGAAGGGCGGCAAGGACAAGAAGAAAGGCAAAGATGACAAGAAGAAGCAGCGCGAAGAGGCCGCTGCTGCCCTTGAGGACATTCAGGAGGCCATTGAAGACAATGTCTACTCCTGGAAGGAAAGCTAATTTCATGAATCATTCATTTATCACCGATGACGTTCGCATCACGGACATCCGTCCGCTGATCTCGCCGGCCATTCTCATGCAGGATTTTCCTGCGGGAACCGAAGCCTGCAAGATGGTGTACGAAACCCGTGAAGAGGTTCGCCGCATTCTCAAAAAAGAAGATGATCGCCTCGCGGTCATGGTGGGGCCCTGCTCCATCCACGACACCGTCGCGGCCATCGACTATGCCGACCGCATTGCAGCCGCCCGCACCCATTACGCGGAGGATCTGCTCATCATCATGCGCGTCTACTTTGAGAAACCGCGCACGACCGTGGGGTGGAAGGGGCTCATCAACGACCCCTTCATGGACGAGTCCTACAACATCAACAGCGGCCTGCGCATGGCGCGCGGCCTGCTGCTTCGACTCGCCGAGATGGGGGTTCCCGCGGCCACCGAGTTCCTCGACACCATCACGCCGCAATACATCTGCGATCTCATCGCGTGGGGCGCCATCGGTGCACGCACGACCGAAAGCCAGGTGCACCGCGAGCTGGCCAGCGGCCTCTCGATGCCCATCGGCTTCAAAAACGGCACCTCCGGCTCCGTGCAGATAGCCGTCGACGGCATCATCTCCGCCACGCACCCGCACTGCTTCCTCTCCGTCACCAAGCAGGGCGTCTCGGCCATCGTCTCGACGGCCGGCAACGACTGTTGCCACCTCATTCTGCGCGGCTCGACGCAAGGCCCCAACTACGCAAGCTCTCACGTGCGACACGCGTGGGAGGTGCAGACCAAGGCCGGCATCGGCAATCGCCTCATGATTGACTGCTCGCACGGCAACAGCCACAAGCGCTGGGAAGAGCAGCACCTCGTCGCCGAAGACGTCGCGGCGCAGCTCGCGGCGGGTGAAGACGCCATCGGCGCCGTCATGATCGAAAGCAACATCTTCTCCGGCAACCAGAAGTGCGTCAAGCCCCTCAAGTACGGCGTGAGCATCACCGATGCCTGCGTCGACTGGGAAGGCACCGTCACCATGCTCGACACCCTCGCCCGAGGCGTGCGCGAGCGGCGCAAACTGCGCGGCTGAGCCGAAGAAGCAAGCCCTTTCCTCACGAGCCCCCTGCGCCCCACGGCGCCGGGGGCTCTTTGCGCCAAGCCGCAGCGCAGCCGCAGCAGATTCCGGCAGCTCCCCTCCGGCCCTCATCCGGGCATCATCCGGGCATCAGCACATCGCGCATCGGCAGCATGATGCGCCCCGGGGGCAGCATCGCGTTGATCAGCGTCAGGAAAGGATAATCCGCCAAATCCTCAACACGCACCGGGCGCAGCGCGACGGCCCCTTCGCGCAGCAGACTCTCGCGGCGCGTGCCGGCCAGCACGCAATCCGCCGGGCACACCCAATGCCCGGGCTCGCCGACCAGCACATTGCTGAAGCAGGTATCCGTCACGAGCCCCCCGCGCGTCAACAACAGCTCATCCGCATCCGGGTAACGGGCTCGCAGCGCCTCGAAAACCGAGCGGTCCTCATCCTTCAGCGCGTAATCGACCGCAGCCTCCACCACACGCAAACGGCGGATGACGCGCGGGCGGTACGCCTGCACCGTCGCCGGGAAAAAGCCCGTGGCATCATAAGGCAGATGCAGGCGAAACTCCCCGCGCTGCGGCAAGCCCGCCACCACCCGAGCCACCGCATCCGCGAAGCCCGGCAGCGCGACACCGCAACTGCGCTCCGCGCGCGTACGGTGCAGCTCGAGGCGCTCCGCGCAGCCGTCGAGCACGCGAATCGTCTCAAAAAGCATCCGCCCCTCCCCTCCGCGCCTCGGCCCCCTCCTCCGCCGGATCAAAGGGCAGATAAACCTTCCGACACAGCTCATCGTACTCCTCGCGCACATCGCTCAGCGTCGTAATGCCGCCGCCGCTGCGATAGAGGAAGCGCCCCTCGCTCACCTGCTCCACAAAGCGGATACTCACCGCCGACTCCAGCGCCCTGCCGTCAAAAACACCGAAAACACCCGTATAATAACCACGCGACTGCGGCTCCGCCTCCGCAATCACCCGGCAGGTTCGAGCCTTGGGAGCTCCCGTCACACTGCCGGCCGGCAGCAACGCCCCCAGCAAATCAGCCGGCAGCAACGCCCCCAGCAAATCACCGAGCCTGTCGCGCCAATCATCCGGCAGTCGCGCCTCCACCTCCGAACTCGTCGCCCACAAGTCGCCCTGCTGCGTCACAATGCGCTCCGCATAGCGGTAGCGACGCACCTGCACCCCCTGCCCCACCATCGCCAAATCGTTGCGCAGCAAATCCGTCACCGTCGCATGCTCGCGGCGCTCCTTCTCATCGGCCAGCAAGGCCTCGGGCCCTGCGTCGCCATCGGCCGGCGACGTCCCCTTCATCGGGCAGGTCGTCACCGCATTCCCCTCCATCCGCACAAAAAGCTCGGGTGAAAAACAGGTAAAAAGCCCGCGAACCAGCACTCGGTACGGTGCACGCGCCCTGAGGAAAATCTGCTCCAGACTCAAATTGCTGCGCAGCGGCGTCGCCATGCAAAGATTCGTCAAATACGAATCCCCCCGGCGCAGGTGGTACTGCACCTTCTCAAAAGCCCTCTCGTAGAGCGGCCTCGGCAAAAACTCCGGCTCCCAAAGCACAGGCTCGGGCAAAGGGCTCCTCTCCGGCAAACGCTGAGCCGACGGCAGGGCGTAAAACACATCGCCGGGCTCATCCAGCGCTTCGAGCACACAAGGCAAAGCCTCGTCGTAGGGAATCACAAACACAAAAGGGCGCCGCTCTCGCCCCCAAGCATTGAACCGCTGCCGAGCCGACTCCGAGATAGACATAAACCGAGACTTCTGCTATGATACCGGCATGAGCCCCCGTATCGTCCTCGTGGACAATAACGACTCGTTCACGCACCTGCTGCGGGACCGCCTGCATGCCGCAGGAGCAGTGAATATCACAATTTTGCCCGAAAGGCAAGCTGATAGACTCAGCGCGCGCGACGTCGACGCGCTCATCCTCTCGCCCGGCCCGGGACTCCCCGACGAACACCCCCACTCCCTCCGCCTGCTGGCCGAAGCCGTCGAGCACCGCACCCCCTGCCTCGGCATCTGCCTCGGCTTCCAAATGCAGGCCCTGCACTTCGGCGCACGGCTCATGCAGCTTGCCGCCCCCCGCCACGGCGTCGAAACTAGGCTTCAGCTCAGCCCGGGAGCCCTCAGCGGCCCCGCCGGCATCGACATGGCCGTCGGCCTCTATCACTCGTGGGCCGTCGACCCCGCCAGCTGGCCCGAGGAGCTCAAGCTGCTCGGCAGCGACGCCGAGGGCATTCCCATGGCTCTCGAACACCGCAGCCTGCCCCTCCGCGGCTTTCAATTTCACCCCGAATCCGTGCTCAGCCCGCGCGGCGGCGAACTGCTGGCCGCCTTTCTCCGCGAAGTCGAGCAGATCCGACGCTCCGCCGAAGCGGCTCGCGACCGGGCGCACTAAAAGCGAATGCGGACTTGATTCGTGCAGCGCTTCTGCTAAAATAGGCACCGTGCCCACGCTCCGCCAGCTCACCGTCGACTCCCTCACCCGTCTTCGCGAAGACGGCACGGAGAGGCTTGCCGTCGACGACGAAGCCCGGAGCATCCTGCGCTCATGGATGCTGGCCGAGAAACACAAGGGTGAGCGCAAGGGAGAGCGAGCGCTGCCCGATTCGGCGTTCCGCCCCGCCTCCGGCATCGACGCTCGAACCGTGGCCGACGCCCGAACCTCGGCCGACGCAAACACCGTTGCCGACGCGAGCAGCGCGCCCGACACCCGCAGCGCGCCCGACACCCGCAGCGCGCCCGACACCCGCAGCGCGCCCGACACACACACCGCACCCGCCCCCCGCGCCGGGCACGACACCCGCAGCGCGCCCGACGCGCGCTCAGGGCGGGATGCCGGAGCCTCGGCACCCGACACAGCCTCGAAGCGCATCCCCGAGAGCGTCGAAGAAAAACTCGCCTACCTGCGCCGCCGCGCGGCGTCTTGGCCCGCGGCCAAGCGCCTCGGCACCCTCCGCAGCACCATGGTCTTCGCCACCGGCAACCCGCACGCGAGACTCATGCTCGTCGGAGAAGCCCCGGGGCATGACGAAGAGGAACAGCAAGAGCCCTTCGTCGGCCCCGCCGGGCGCAAACTCAACGGCATCCTCGCCGCCATGGGCCTCGAACGGCGAGACGTCTACATCTCCAACGTCTGCAAATTCCGCCCCTCCACCGGCCCCGGCCAAGGGACGGGCAACAGAGCCCCCAGCCGAGACGAAATCGACGCCTGTCTCCCGCTCATTCTGGCGGAGATCCGCGCCATCCGCCCCGGCTGCATCGTCTGCCTCGGCGGCAGTGCCGCCAAGGGGCTGCTGGGTACGGAAAACTCCGTCAGCTCGCTGCGCGGCCACTGGCTGGAATGCCAAGGGATCCCCGTGCGCGTCACCTACCACCCCAGCTACCTGCTGCGCAACGAAGCCCTGTCCGCCCGCCGTGCCGTCTGGGAAGACATGCTGGCCGTCATGGACAAACTCGGCATGCCCGTCAGCGAACGGCAGAAACACTATTTCCTCCGCCCCCGGTCATGAACACCAGCATCGCCCGCTCCCTTTCCCTCCTGTCGGCAGCAGCCCTGATCTGCTGCTCGGTTCCGGCGTGCAACTCCGGCAAAGAAAACCCGGACGACTTTCTGACGGAAGCCAATCAGGGCGACACGGCAGCCCAGTACCGCTACGGCATCTGTGCCCTGCTGGGCAAAGGCGTGCAGCGCAAACCCGACACGGCCGTGCGCTGGCTGCAACACGCAGCAAGCGACCTGCACCCGGGAGCCAGCACCGTGCTGGGCATCTGTTACCTCACCGGCACCGGCATCGACAAAAATGAACGGATCGGCACCCGCCTGCTCAGGCGCGGAGCCCAACTGCGCGACCCCCACGCCTGCCTCACTCTGGCTCAGCTCGCAGCACGGAAGGGCGACGTCAAAGCCTCCGAGAAGTGGATACTCAAAGCCGCCGAATACGGCAGCCGCCCGAGCGAGGCCTTCGTCGTACGCGAGCTACTCAAAGGCAACGACATGGGCATCAGCATGAAAGAGAGCATCGACCACCTGCGCTACGCCGCCATCGACGGCATCCACCAAGCCAGCTACGCTCTCTTCATCTGTTACCTGAACGGCATCGGCGTGCCGCCGAACCAAGACCTCGCCATCGGCTGGCTAGAAACGGCGGCCGACCAAGGCTCGCCCCAAGCACGGAGCCTGATCCGCCAACTCAACCGCGGCGAAATCCGACTCTTCGACGACGCTAAACCCGTGAACGGAGGCGGCAAGGAGTCATAAATCGGCGCGTGGCCCTCTCTTTTTCTCCCGCAGCGCCATTTTTATAAAAAAAGAGCTTGACATTTTGTGGCGATTCAGCTAAAATGCGTGCACCTTACGGGTGCAAGCAAACAGAAAATCGCGGGATAGAGCAGTTGGTAGCTTGTCAGGCTCATAACCTGAAGGTCGCAGGTTCAAGTCCTGCTCCCGCAACTCGAGAACCCACACTCTGCAGAGTGTGGGTTCTTTGTTGGCGCAGCAAGGCAACGGCAGACGCTAGCCGAGGCTTGACCTCTTTCGCCGGGCGCCTTCCCTGAGGCGCGGTTCGCGGACGGTCGCCACGGAGACGACGGCGAGGGGACGCGATTCTCCGCCGTCGGCCGTCTGCCGATGCCCCACCGAGGCGGCAGCGGCTTGCGCGGCATCGACGGGAGGGCCTCTCGTTCCGTATGCAACGCCGCCCACGAATTATTTTTGAGACGAAGGGCCGCCGAAAAAGCTTGACAGCTTCGCAGGTCTGCGCTAAAATGACCCCGTCCTCTGCGGAGGAGCCATTTATCAATCGCGGGATAGAGCAGTTGGTAGCTTGTCAGGCTCATAACCTGAAGGTCGCAGGTTCAAGTCCTGCTCCCGCAACTCGAGAACCCACACTCAACAGAGTGTGGGTTCTTTCGTCATCGAGAGCGCGGGGATTTGCTCATCCCCGAGTCAGCGAGCTCTTGGACGGGGTTCGCCCTATCGCGACGGCTTCGGCATGAATTTGCCCTACTCTCCGCAAGGTTCGGGACGCTGTCGGACGGAGGCCATACAGCGCAAGAGCCCTTGTCGACCGACAGTCCCTCGGCAGATACCGGTATGAGGAGCCCGCTGACAGGGGCCGAAACGACATTCCCCCGACTGCCGCGACCGACAGACGGGGGATCTTTGTTCTAAAGCGAGAGTGAGGCGCTTTACGACCCTCAGGCCAGGCTGCGCTCGCCGCGTTTCCAGCTCCAATCCCAGCGGTTAAGCGCGGTGAAGCAGGCCGCCAGCAGGGCGACGCAGGCATCGACGTCGCCCTTGTGGCACATCTCAATGCTCTGATGCACGTTGCGGGTCGGGATGGAAATGGCTCCCGTCAGCGCGCCGCCGGCCGTGAACTTCTGCATCGCTCCGGCATCGGTGCCGCCGGCCGACAGGAGTTCGAGCTGGTGGGTGATGCCGCCTTCTTCGCAGAGGGCCGTCATGAACTGCACCATGCGCGGGTCGGTCACCAGCGTTCCGTCGTACACCTTGATAGCCGCGCCCTTGCCGAGCTGCGTGCATTTTTCGTGGGGCGATGCGCCGGGCGTGTCGTAGGCGATCGTCGTGTCGAGAGCGAAGGCGAAGTCCGGCTGAATAGCCATCGTCGCGCCGTGGGCGCCGCGCAGGCCGACTTCTTCCTGCACGGTGAAGACGGCGTAGAGGTCGTAGTCGGGCTTGTTGCCGGATTCGAGAATCGTGCGCACGGCTTCGATGAGCAGGTAGCAGCCGCCGCGGTTATCAATGCTCTTGACGTTGACGCAGTCACCCATCTCGATGAGGTCGCTGTAGCGGGTGATGGCATCGCCGATGCTGACGAGTTTCTCCACCTCTTCTTTCGGCAAACCGACGTCGACCACGTAGTCGGTGACGGCGGGCATCTTGGTGCGTTCCTCGGGGCTCATGACGTGGATGGGTTTCACGCCCATGCAGCCGTAGAGGTCGCGCTTGCCGTGCACGATGACGCGCTGGGCCGTCAGCGTCTTGGCGTCAAAGCCGCCCAGCGGCAGGATGCGAATGAAGCCGTTGTCGTCGATGTGGCGCACGATGAAGCCGATTTCGTCCATGTGGGCCGCGCACATGACCTTTTTGTCGCTGCTCTTGCCCTTGATGAGAGCTACGACGTTGCCGAGTCGGTCGACGCTGATTTCGTCGGCGAGCGGAGTCATCACACGCATCACCACGTCGCGAATCCCGTACTCGAAGCCCGGAGCGCCCGAGGCTTCGCAAAGCTCTTTGAAAAGTTGGATGTTCATGCGCTCCTTATACGCCTTTCAAGCCGCCTTGGCAAGTGTTTTACGCGTCTTGGTGCACGTCCGGGTGCATTTGGCGGGGCTGAGTCGAAGACGAAGCACCGCCCCGCCGGTGCGGCGAGGCGGTTCTTCATGAAAGGGCTTCGCAACGGGCGCCGAGGGCTCCCGCCGTGCGGAGCAAAGCGCAGGCGGGCATCAGATGTAGATTCGGATCACGGCACCGGCGCGAAGGCGCTCGATCCATTCGCGGTAGCGGGCCTCGCTCTTGGTGCGCGTCACGGACTGCTCGACCTGGCGCCGCACGTCCGTGTTGCTCAGCGGCGGTGCAGGCGCCAAATCCTTTTCAACCACGCGCACGATCGTGAAGCCCATGGGGTCGGCCAGCGGCCCGATCACCTCGCCGACGGGAGCGTTGAAGATCACCCCGGCGAAGTCGGCCGCCAGATCGCTGCGCTTCATTTTCGGCCAGCGGCCGCCCTTCTCCGCCTGTCCGTCAGAGGAGTACGAGACCGCGGCATCGGCGAACGAAAGCTCTCCGGATTTGATGCGGTCCCTGAGGTTCTCGGCGCGCTTGAACTGTTCGTCGACAGACTCACCCGTGACGGCCGGGTTCTGTATCACGATGAGAATTTTCTCAAAAACGATCTCATCTTTCGTGGTGTCGCGCAAATCAGAGCCCATGCGCGCGTATTCGCGGCGCACTTCATCGGGCGTGGGGGGCACGCCGCGCTCATAGCGGGTCGAGCGCATCATCTGCACCGTCACTTCCTTGGTCGTATTTTGGCGGTACTCGGCAAAGGTCTGCCCGCTCTTGCGGAGCATGTCGAGGAAGGCGTCGCGATCGCCGTTGAAGTGCATCAGAATGCGGCGGTTAATCTCGTCATCCACGAGCTTCGCCGGTATGATGAGGCCCTTCGAATCGCACTCGGAGAGCACAAGCTCGCGCTCAATGAGCTCTTGGAGCACGGCCTTCTTCGCCTTCACCAGCTCGGCCACGAATTGCGGACCTTGTCGGGGGTAAAGCACTAGAAGCTCGCGAAGGGTCGGCTCGAGCGCTGCGCGCACCTCGGCCGACGTCACGGGGCGACCGTTGACGGTTGCCGCAACGCGATTCACGACGACGGCGTCAGCCGCCGCCGGGGCGGCGAGGGTCGCGGCCGCAGCCAAAAATATCATGACAGGGGAAGCAGGAAGCCTCATACGCTGTCTAGCATACATGAAAATCAACAACTTTCAAGACTCATCTTCGTCAACATCAATTTTGTGCTCGCCTTGATCGAGCAAACATGCTATCATGACGGTTGTAAGCTGCACTCAACAGACTATGGCTATCAAGTTGTTTATCCCCGGTCCGACCGTCGTGTCGGAAGACATTCTCAAGGAACTGAGCCTGCCGATGATCGGCCACCGCTCGAAGAAGGCGTCGGAGATCCAGAAGCGCATCTCCGACAACATGCAGAAGATTCTCTTCACAGAGAACCGCATTCTGCTCTCCACCTCCTCGGGCTCCGGCCTCATGGAAGGCGCGATTCGCTCCTGCACCGCCAAGCGCGCCGCCGTCTTCTCCATCGGCGCCTTCGGCGACAAGTGGTTCAAGATGGCGCAGACCAACGGTGTGCCCGCCGATAAGTTCTCGAGCGAGATGGGGCAGCCCACGACGCCGGAGATGGTCGACGCCGCGCTGGCGACCGGCAAGTATGACGTCGTCACCGTGACGCACAACGAGACTTCCTCGGGCATCCAGAACCCGGTTGAAGAAATCGCCGAGGTGATGAAGAAGTACCCCGACGTCGTCTGGTGCGTCGATGCCGTCTCTTCGGCCGCCGGCTCGAAGATCGAGACCGACAAGCTGGGCATCGACGTGCTCATCACCTCGACGCAGAAGGCTCTCGCCCTGCCCCCCGGCATGGCCATCTGCGCCATGAGCCGCAAGGCCTACGACCGCACCGCCGAGGTCGAGCACCGCGGCCTCTACTTCGACCTCCGCACCATCTGGGACTTCATCGACAAGAAGAATTACCAGTACACCTCGACGCCCTGCCTCTCCATCATGTACGCCATGGACAAGCAGCTCCAGCACATCGTCAATGAGGAGGGTATCGAAAACCGCTTCGCTCGCCACGAGCAGATGGCTCAGTTCGTCCGCGCTTGGGCCAACGAGTACTTCCGCGTCTACCCGAACGAGAAGTATCTCTCCAAGACGCTCACCGTCATCGACTCGCACCCCAAGTGCAGCAGCGAGATGATCTCCATCCCCGAGCTCAACAAGGCTCTTGCCGAGCGCAACATGCAGCTGGGCAACGGCTACGGCGGTCTCAAGGACAAGACCTTCCGCATCGCCCACATGGGTGAGCTGACCATGGACGACATGAAGGAGATCACCTCCGCCATCGTCGACGTCCTCAAGCTCAAGTAAACGGGCTCCGGGTCTCCCGACCCTCCCCGGGGGAGCGCCGAGAGCGGCGCTCCCCCCTTTTCTCCGCACAGCTTCTTTTGCCTCTCCTCCGTTCTTCCCACCCCGTTGCCCCTCTCATGACACCCCAATACACCCTTCCCTATCAAGTGATGTACTACGACACCGACTGCGGCGGCGTCGTGCACAACCTCGCCTACCTGCGCTGGGTGGAAGAATGCCGCACGAAGATGGCCTCTGCGCTCGGTATCGACTACGCCGTGCTCGCCAAAGAGGGCCGACACACCGTTCTGGTGCGGCATGAAGTCGACTACCATGCGCCCGCCTTTCTCGCCGACCACATACACGTGCTGGGCTGCATTGAAAAGGCGAGCGGCTCTTCGCTGTGGTTCCGCTTCGAAGTGCGTCGGGCAGAAGACGATAAACTCTGCGTCAGCGTTCTGCAACGACTCGCCCTCGTCCAAATGCCCCAAGGGCGCCCCTGCCGCATCCCCGCTGAGTGGAAAGCCCGCGTCGCCGAGCCGGACGAGCCGTCGGGTGCGGAGGCCTGAGCCCGAGTGCGCCAGCAGGCGCTCTTCGCCCGTACGAGCAGGCCCCCGTCGAAACGGGTCCTCCTCCCCCCCGTCGCGCACATCATCAGCCGCGGCAGCGCTCGCCGCAGACGCCGTCATTGCGCATCGCAGCAACGCGCGCAGTGACGCCTCAGCCCTTGGGGGCGTCGTCCGGCTTCTTCTCCGCGGCTGCGGCATCCGGTTGGGCTGAGGGCGACACCTCAGCGGCCTGATCTGCGGGTGCGCTCGGAGCGCTCGCCTTGTTTTCGAGAGGCGTGGGGGCGGCCGGCTTCGTCGTTTCGGGCTGCTCCGCCTTCATGAGCTCGTCTTCAAACTCCCGGCGAGCCTTGCGAAACTCGCCGAGGCTGCGACCGAGGGCACGCGCAATCTCCGGCAGCCGCTTTGCCCCGAAAATCAACAGGCAGAGCAGAATGAGAATAAACCACTGCGACGGCGACCCAATGTTGGCGAGCATCATCATGCGCTCATTCTACACAGCCCCCCGCCCTTTGGCAAGGAGAAAGGACGGCATGGCCCCGAGCCCGGCTTGTCCGGCGGAGAGAGTCACGATGCGGGCTCTGCTCGGCCGGGAAGTTTCCCGTGTCCCCTCCGACCTCAGCAGGAGAGGCGGAAAAAGCGACGGGCGTTGGCCGTGGTGAGCTCGGCGATTTCCTCGAGGGAGCAGCCGCGGAGGGCGGCGACTTTTTCCGCGACGTAGCGCGTGCGGCCGGGGATGTTGAGCTGCCCGCGCATGGGCTCGGGGGAGAGGAAGGGGGAGTCCGTCTCGAGCATGAAGCGATCCGCCGGGCACCAGGCGGCGACGGCCTGCACGGCCTCGGTCTTGCGGAAGGTGATGAGGCCGGTGAAGGAGATCATGCCGTCCAGCTCGCTGAAGATGCGCTCCGCCTGCTGCTGCGTGCCGATGAAGCAGTGAAAGACCGGGCGCACGGTCGGGAAGTTGCGGGCGATGGCGAAGGCGTCGTCAAAGCAGGCGCTGCCCTTGCGCTCGCGGGTGTGCAGCGAGATGTTGAGGCTGAGCTCGGCGGCGAGGGCGAAGTGGCGCTCCAGCATCATTTTCTGGCGCGCGTAGTAGGTCTCGGTGTCGCAGCCCTCGGGGGCGTCCCAGTAGTAGTCCAGCCCCGATTCGCCGATGGCGGCGAGGCTGTCGCGGTTGGCGCGGCAGAGCTCTTCCATCTGCTCGAGTTGCTCGTCGCTGCAGGCCATGCACTCGCTGGGGTGGGTGGCGAGGCAAGGGGTGATGAAGTCGGGCATCTGCCGAGCCTGTGCGAGGGTCAGTTCCCAGTCGTCGGGGGCAGTACCCTGCGAGATGCAGTGGCCGACGCCGAGGGCGAGGCTGTTGCGGCGCAGCTCGTCGAGGTTCTCATACTTCGGCGAGGCGAGGTGGCAGTGCGTGTCGATGATCATGCGGGAGTTCTACTCCGCCTCGGCACGCCTGTCAAGAAAAAGCAGGCCGGATCTTTCACCGAGCTCCACCGACTCGCCTTTTTTGATATCATGGCGCATTGGTGTCTTGACTGCAGAGCCTCCGTGCGATAGTCTGAGAGACAGCGACACACTCTCGTCTCGGCTGGCCTCTCAGACGAGCGCCCAATGATTCAAACAAGCGCACGACAATGAACTTTTTCCGCAAGAAGACATCCAAGGCTCCCCAACAGGCTTCCGCCGTTACTGAACTGATCGCCGCCATCGCAGACGGCGATGCGGAGCGCATCCGCAGCTTGGTGGCGGCGGGGGCGGTCATTCATGCTGAGGACGAGGACGGTGTCTCGGCTTTTGAACACGCGGCCATGAGCGGCAATACGGAGGTGATAACGAGTCTCTTCTCTGCGGGGGCATGGGAGCCATTTGGAGACGAGCCCGAGGACGAGGAGCTGACGCCGTGGCAGGAGCTGGCGGAAGCCGTCCGCGAGGGAGACCTCGAGCGCGTCCGCCGACTGCTGGCGGAGGGAGCTTCTCCGAATGAGGCGGATGGGTTAGGGATGACGGCGGTGCATTTGGCAGCACTTGTGTCGGGGACCTCTGTTCTCCGGGAGCTGCTGCAGGCGGGGGGCAACGCCAACGCCCGCAATGAGGCAGGCGAGACGCCTCTCTTCATGGCGGAAACGGGGGGCGCTGTCCGCGTGCTGGTCGCCGCCGGAGCAGACGCCAACGCTCGCAACGAATACGGGCTCACGCCCCTCTTCTCCGCCCCCTCGGGCGATGTGATTCGGGCGTTGGTCGAAGCGGGGGCAAAGGTCAACGCTCGCGACGGGCTCGGAGAAACGCCGCTGCACCGAGCGGCGAACGCCGACTGTGTGCAAGCTCTGCTGGCGCTGGGGGCAGATGTTGCCGCGCGTTCGGATCTGGGGCGAACGCCCCTGCACCGCTCGGATGGGGAGGCGGATCGCGAGGTGGCTCGTGCGCTTCTGGCGGCCGGCATCGATGTCAACGCCTGCGATCAATGCGGCAATACGCCGTTGCACATGGTCACGGTGCCGGAGTACGCCGCCGTGCTGCTCGAGGCCGGGGCGGATCTGCACGCGTTAAACGACATGGGTGAAACGCCGCTGCACCGAAGCGACGAGTGGCAGAGCGCGGATATGGCTCGCCTGCTCCTCAAGGCCGGGGCGGAGGTGAACACGCGCAACAAGTTGGGCCGCACGCCGCTTCACGACGCCTTCGATGCGGAGCTGACGCAGGTGCTTCTCGAGGCCGGGGCGGACGTCAACGCTCGCGACAATGAGGGACTCACGCCCCTGCACCAAGAGGGCTGTGTGGAGCGCGTCCGTGCGCTCATCGCCGCGGGCGCCGACGTCCACGCCCGCGACAAGTCGGGCAATACACCTCTGCACGCCTACTTGCTGATAGGCTGTGCGCGAGAGCTCCTGAAGGCCGGCGCCGAGGTGAATGCGCGCAACGGCGAAGGGTGCACGCCGCTGCATATGGCGATCGCAGCGGGCATGGTGCGGGTGCTTCTGGCCGCGGGGGCGGATGTCCGCGCAAGAGATGAGGCAGGGTGCACGCCCCTGCATAACGCCTACGACTGCGCCGTGGCCCGGCTGCTGTTGGAGGCCGGTGCCGATATCAACGCACGGGATAAAGACGGCGATACGCCTCTCTCCTACGCCCGCCTGCGTCACCGAAAAGAAGTCGCCCGCCTGCTGCGCAAAGCCGGCGCACGCAAGTAGTCTGCTCACGCCGCCTCTCACTCCGCAAACGCGCCGGTCGTGGGAGGGAGCCGCCAACAGGGCATCCTTCCGCATGCGACGCCTTCAGCGAAACCGAGGCTGCGACGCCGAGCTTTGCGCGAGAGTCGGCAAGGCGGCAGGCCGCTTCGCCTGAGAGCAGGAAGATGTCACTAGCGGCTCTTGCGTTGCCGGACGCGGAGGGCGCGAGGGCTTTTGTCCTTGACGCTTCTCGAGGCGCTTTATATACTGACGCCGTGAGACGGTCGGCGGAGGCGACGCTTTTCGGCCGAACGTCGACACAGCGTCTCGCGCCATCCGCTTTTCCGATTCTTTCCGATTCTTTCCGATTTATCCCTGATTCTCATGACAGCTTCCTTGGCCAATGCGACGGTGAAAACGCTCCTCCTTTCTCTTGCCCTGGGCGCGACGGCGCTCTCGGCTCAGTCTTCCGCTCCCGAGGCTCCGGCTTCGGCGCCCCGAGGCGCCGAGCTCGAGGTCTATGTCGCCTTGACGCTCGAGGTGAAGTCGGCGGTGGAAGAGGTGACAACTCAGCTTCGATCGGCCCGTGACCGCGCGTCGGCCGATGCGGCGGCTCCCGGCGTGGCTGCATGTGCGCGTCGGTTCAGGGAGCTCTCGGCTCGGATGAGTGCGCTGCCCGGCCCGGCGGAGGTGCTGAGCGAGGCGCAGAAGGACGTGCTGAGGGACGTCATGTTCGAGGCGGAGGAGAGCATAATTCCGCCGCTGACTGAGGCGGTGCGGAGGCTCCAAGGGCAAGGCTTTTACGGCTCGCAGGCGCTGAAGGAGGCCGTGGAGGCTTGGCTGGAGGTCGGCGGCAGGCTCTGTCGCCTCGCACCTGCCGCGAAAGGCGCCGAGCCGAAGGCTTCCTCCGGCCATCGCTGAGGCTCACGGGTCTGCGTGTCGGTGACAGCGCCGAGGAAATTCGGGGCTTGCCGACGGCTGAGGGATGCGACGCTTTCTCAGGCCTCCCGTATTGCGTCAAAAAGAAAACGCACCGAAAGGTATGGATGCGTCAAAAATGAGCGCACTCAAGGTAACACAGAACATGGCCGGTATGCAAGCGTATTCAGGCGTGCGAAAATGGATGCAACGTCACATTGCCGCAGGAGGGGTTTGGGGAGCGGGCGCGTAGCCCCTCCCCATCCTCCCGAGCAGTGCCGCAGAGAGGATTCCA